>NZ_JBQKUL010000020.1:0-63421 GCF_054968565.1 Pseudoalteromonas sp. G5_S1_54_S4
CCTGCATTTGTCCTCTTTTTAAATGTAGAAAACAAAAAAGCATCTTTAGTTAGATGCTTTTATAAAGGTTCTAATTAGCCGTTAATATAAAATACTATAGAGCTTGCGGCGATATTTAGCGGCTAATGCATCGCCGTCAGGTAAAGAGGCGATTATTGCTAAGAAGTTTGGTTTGGCTTCATCATAGTTAAGATCCTTTTTAAGGATAGTAAAGAGTGCTTCTAATGCCTCTTCTTTCCTTCCCGCTTCATTTAAAAGGTTACTTAGCTGCATTTGCAAATCAAGTTCATTTGGATGTTTAGCGACTTTTTCTTGAAGTTCTTTTATCTGCGGTGAATCGGTTGCCTCTAATGCGGCCTCACATTTTGCCTTAATATTATTAAAGTATGCATCTTGCTCTTTTACATCTATTGTTTCTATTAACGCAGCGGCTTCATCGAGTTTGTGGATTTGTATACATATATCTGCCAGTACTAATTTAATCCTCGCATTTCGACTATCAAGTTCATACGCTTGTTTGGCATAAGTAAACGCGGCATTTAAGTCGCTATTAATCAGTGCTTGCTTAGCCTGCTCTAATAATAAGTCTTGTTGAGCTGGTAAATGTTTAGATAATGCATCACGAACTTGGCTTTCTGTTTGAGCACCCGCTAATACATCAACTGGAGCTGAGTCTTTTAATAATACTAAAGTAGGTAAGGTTTGCAATCCAACTTGTTGGGCAAGTTGAGAGGCAAGTGCCTGCTCTGCATCGCAGTCTAAGTTTGCGACTACTATATAGTTGCTGTATTCAGCAGCTAACTTATCTAAAATAGCTGCTTGGCTAATACACTCTGGGCTTTGTGGAGAAAAAAAGTTAAGTAGTACTAACTTTTGTTGTGATGTTTCACCCAATACTTGCTGAAGGTTTTGTGCGTTAAGACTAACTATATTGCTCATTGAATTATTGCCATGTTCATCTATTTAGGTTTTTATATGGTGATGAAGATAATAATTACAAGTCATCTGTTTAAATCATTTAAATACAATAGAAGGTAGTGAGGGAAATATGAAATTAGCGTATGTAAGTGCATTGTGTTTATTAGTCAGCCCATTATTGAATGCGCAAGCACTTAAGTTGGATCTTGATACCAGCATGCTGGCAATAGAAAAACTTTACTTAGACCTACATCAATCACCTGAATTGTCATATAAGGAAAAGCAAACAGGTAAAAAAATCGCTGAACGACTTCAGAAATTAGGGTTTGACGTAACCGATAATGTAGGTGGTTATGGTGTAGTCGGAATTTACAAAAATGGTCAAGGCCCTACCGTCATGATCAGAACTGATACCGATGGCCTGCCTATAACAGAGCAAACAGGCAAAACTTACGCATCAACTATTACCACAATTAATGATCAAGGTAGTGAAGTTGGCGTTATGCATGGCTGTGGTCATGATATTCATATGAGCTCTTTTATTGGCACTGCAGAGCAATTAATTACGCATAAAAATAAGTGGCAAGGTACTTTAATGATGGTTGCTCAACCCGCTGAAGAAGTAGGCGGTGGTGCAAAAGCAATGCTCAAGGAAGGATTATTTAACAAATACGCTAAACCAGATCATATTATTGCTTTGCATGTAAGCGCTAGCGTTGCTGCGGGTAAAGTGGCAATGAAAAATGAATACACCATGGCCAGTGTTGATTCTGTTGATATTAGTATAAAAGGCAAAGGTGGCCATGGTGCTTACCCGCATACAACTATTGACCCTGTGATCATCGCAGCTCGAACAATACTTGCACTACAAACAATTACTAGTCGAGAGCTTTCTCCACTTGAACCTTCAGTGATAACGGTGGGTTCCATTCATGGTGGCTCTAAACACAATGTTATTTCTGATGAAGTTAAGTTACAACTTACGCTACGCAGCTACAATCCAGATGTACGTAACGCACAAATAGCGGCAATTAAACGTATTACTGCAGGTTTAGCACAAAGTGCAGGCCTCGAGGAATCTCTCTACCCTGTAGTGAAAGTTCATGAAGATGAATCAATTCCATCAACTTACAATAACCCAGTACAAACTAACCTTGTTCGAAACGCTATAAAAAGTGCGATAGGTGATGCAAACGTGCTCGAAACAGAAGCGGTAATGGCCGGTGAAGACTTTGGATTATACGGGCGCACCGACGAAAATATTCCTATCACCTTATTTTGGCTAGGTGGCGTTAACCAACAGCAGTACGCCAAGGCAATAAAAAATAACGAAACACTGCCCTCGTTACATTCAAGTAAATTTGCGCCTGATTATAAAGTAGCACTGCCTACAGGAATAAAGGCAATGAGTAACGCCGCTGTGGCACTATTCAATCAGTAACCTCCAACGCTATATGTAAGCCCTGCGATTAATTTACCGCAGGGCTTTTTTTATAACTCGACTTTTTATACGGCGCTTTTTTTGTACGTTTGGCAAAGCGCTTTTTAGGTGACGTTTTAGGTAACAGTGCAAATGCCTGACTATTGCAGTTCGCCGCTTGGCTTACAAAATTAGTTAAATCGGCTAATAAAGGTTGTATAAACTGCTGATAACTCATTGCTTGCTGTGCAATATCACCTAAACTCGACTCCCATTTTGCAGTTAAGTCGGGGCTTGATAACCCCTCTGGTAATACACTAATTAATGCCAGACCTGTTTCAGTTGCTTTAATTGCTTTTCCCTCACGTTTTAAAAAGCGACGTTTAAATAACAGCTCAATAATGCCTGCACGCGTTGCTTCTGTACCGAGGCCATCTGTTTCTTTTAATATTTTTTTGATTTGCAGGTCTTTTACATAACGGCTAATTCCCGTCATAGCAGCAAGTAAGGTTGCATCGGTAAAATGAGCCGGAGGAGATGTATGCTTTTGCACCACTTCACCTTTAGTACAAGTAAGTGCCATGCCTTTTTCTAAATAAGGTAATGTAGCTTCTTCTTTAAGTTCCGACTTACCCATGAGCAATTTAAAACCTAAGCTTACATCTTGCTTTGCACTTGCTTTAAATAAACCACCGGCTATGGTTACCTCTACTTTGCTTTCGTTGTAAATGTAGTCGGGATAAAACTGAATTAAATAGTGTCGACTTATTAACTGATAAATTTTTGCTTCATCATTGGCTAAACTCACACTTTTTAACTGTTTAGCTGTCGGCACAATGGCGTGATGAGCGGCCACTTTTGCATCATTAAAACATTTACTACGTTGTTTTGCATTTGCCTCATTTACCAGCTCTACTGACTGCCCACCATTTACGGCTATCGCTTTTAAAATAGCAGGTGCGTCTTGGTGATGCTCTCTCGGTAAGTAACGGTTATCTGAGCGTGGGTAGGTAATTAATTTATGACGTTCATATAAAACTTGGCAAATATCGAGTACTTTTTGTGCTGGCATCCCAAAAGCTTTAGCAGCATCTATTTGTAAAGCAGATAAGTTATAAGGAAGAGGCGCGGTTTGTTTTTTTTGCTTTTGCTCAAGCGCTGTTACATTTGCGGGCTGATTAGCAATGCGTGAAGTCACATTTTCGGCTAAGGCTTTATTAAGTACTCTGCCCTCTTCATCTTGATATGGTTCGCACGCTTTACTCGGTATCCACTTAGCAGTAAATGATTGCTGCTCAGGTGTAACAAGATGAGCAAGTACTTCATAAAATGGTTTGGATACAAAATTTGCGATTTCATTATCACGATTTACAACTAAACCTAAAATAGGTGTTTGTACTCGCCCAACCGACAACACATTACCAAAGCCCGCTTTTTGCCCAGCTAGCGTATAAGCTCGCGTTAAATTCATACCAAACAACCAATCAGCACGAGACCGCGCTAAAGCAGATACACTTAAAGGGATAAAATCACGGTTAGCCCGCATAGCGTTGAGTGATTTTTTTACCGCAGTTAAGTTTAAATCACTGATCAATAAGCGTTGAATACTTTGCTTTTTGGTTTGACTAATTTTTGTTTGCTCGATTACTTCATCAACCAGTAGCTGACCCTCACGATCAGGATCGCCAGCATGCACGAGTGTTGTAGCCTGCTTAATTAATTTTTTTAAAATGGTAAGCTGCTTACGGGTTTTTGTTTTAGCTTTTAATTGCCAGTGTTCAGGCACAATAGGTAAATGCTCAAATTGCCATTTTTTAAAACGTTCATCATAGTCATCAGGTTCTGCTTGCTCGAGCAAATGACCTATGCACCAA
This sequence comes from Pseudoalteromonas sp. G5_S1_54_S4, assembly GCF_054968565.1. NCBI lineage: Bacteria > Pseudomonadati > Pseudomonadota > Gammaproteobacteria > Alteromonadales > Pseudoalteromonadaceae > Pseudoalteromonas > Pseudoalteromonas sp. G5_S1_54_S4. The sequence continues at coordinate 4,213 of NZ_JBQKUL010000020.1, forward strand.
GACACACAATCACCATTCGCCACTTCAATATAACCATCGTGTTTTTTATGAGGTTTTGGAAGCGCATCTGCAATAGCACGCCCTAATGAAGGTTTTTCAGCAATATAAAGTTTCATAACCACACCCTAACACTGTTCATATAGACAGTAGTTTAGCATATCAGTTTAAAACGGGGGATTTTTTTATAATTTCTAACTTAAAGCTTTATTTCGCTTATTAACAAAAATATATAAAAGAGGCAGGTAACACACTATAACTGTGCCAACATTAATGAGTGGCAGTAAAGTTTTATACATATAAGTGCTATATGATAATTCCCAAAGATGGCGGTCAACTAAACGAAATAATTGTAAAATGGGTGCACCAATAACCACAAGCTGACCCAGTACGCATTGCCACAAATAAACTTTATCTTTGATACCTAAATAAGCAATCAAAGCCATCCAAGATAGATCGTTTAATGCCCAAACTACATAACGGTATATGTAAGTGCCGTCATCAAACTCTTTGAGCGATGAATGAATTAAAGCACCAAAAAGAAAAAAAGAAGCCGTTAATAAAGTAAACCTTAAAGCACAGAGATCTTTTCGTAAATAAAAAACAAAAATAGCTGGGCTCAAAATAAGCACCCAGCTACTGTTTAAAATTTCTAAGATTTTATCAAACCAATCAGGCATGATTACTTGGTAAAATTCGTTTTTTTATCATCGTCATCGCCAGTACCGTTACCAGGCATATTACAATACTTAGTTAACATATTCGCTCCATTACATTTGTTAAGAATGTTGCATTCTATGCTAAAAAAGGTACATAGCCAAGTCATTCTATCTTACATCAATTGGCGCTGACTCTTTTGCCTTACCTTGTAAAATAGATATTTCTACACGACGATTGCGTCTGCGATCTTCGCGGGAATCATTAGGTACTAAAGGTCGCGTTTCTGCACGTCCTACCACCATCATTCTGGTTTTATCAAAACCTGGAACTTTTTGTAATTCACTCGCTACCGCAACTGCGCGTTTAGATGATAAATCCCAGTTATTAATGTAAAGCTCGTTGGATACCTGAAAATCATCCGTATGGCCAGACACCGTAATTTCACCGGGTACATCTTTAAGTAATCGGCCAATATCTTGAATGATAGGTTTAAATTGTGGTTGTAAAAATGCACTCCCCGATGGAAACGAGCCATTTTCTCTAATACGAATTATGATTTGCTGCCCTAAAGATTCAAGCTCAATAGCCCCATCAATAATTTGCTTTTCAAGCTGTTGCGCAATTTTTTTAACTAAGTCATTTATTTGCTCTTGATCAGCAGCAGACACTGCCGTAGCTGCAGCAACTTCCTCTGAGGTACTGCTTGATTCACCACCTCGCTTTTCACCACGTTGCTCTTGACGTCCACCTGCGGAGCTTTCATCTCCCGCCTGAAACTCAAGCATTTGTTGGGTCATTTCAACCGTTTGTTGCTGAATGGTTTCTATAGGAGTTGGCTCAGGTTTACCCGGCGTAAACTCCATAGCAATAACAGATGTCCCTTTTGGAATGTCTTTTACTTCTATTTTATTTTGTACACCAAAAGCAAACTTCATTGAGCCTGCAATTTGTTTAAATTTAAGTACATCCATTTCAGAAAATGCGAGTAAAAGTACGAAAAAGCACATTAATAATGACATTAAATCGGCAAACGTTCCCATCCACGCAGGAAGTCCTGGAGGTGGGCATTTGCACTCTTCATCTGACATAATTATTCCTCAGTATTGACTGCGCGTTTTGATTCAGCTAGATAATTTTTCAAGATCCCTTCAATTACTTTAGGATTTTGCCCGTCTTGAATACCTAATACTGCATCTAAAATTAAGCGCTGATTCATGGCCTCTTCGTCTTTACGCAGTTCAAGTTTTACCTGAATAGGAATGGCTACAACGTTTGCTAAAAACGCACCGTATAATGTGGTTAACAACGCAACCGCCATTGCCGGTCCGATAGCTTTGGGGTCATCCATGTTCGAGAGCATAGCCACTAAGCCTATCAACGTACCGATCATCCCCATTGCAGGTGCAATATCACCTAATGATTTAAATAAGGTTGCCCCCATTTCATGGCGAGTGGTGGTTAACGAAATATCTTTTTGTAATGTTGCACGTACCACATCAGCATCATGCCCATCTACTAGCATATCAACGCCTTTGCGCATAAAAGGATTTGGGATTTCGGCTTCTTCTAAGGCTAAAAACCCGCCTTTTCGAGCAGAGTCAGCTAATTCTACCGCTTTTTCGATTAATGCTTCAGGAGGCTCAATTTTAAACATAAACGCTTTTGCACATACTTTACCAATGCCAAGAAATTGCGACATGGTAAAATTAGATAAAACGATAAAAAGGGAACCACCAAATACAATAACCACAGAAGGGGTATTGTAAAACATAGCGACTTCACCGCTACTACTCATAAACATGGACATGACAATTAAGCCAATTGCGCCAAGGATCCCAATAATGGTTGCTAAATCCACATTCCCTCCAAAGGTTTTATATTTTTTCTTCGCAAGCGTTGTTATTAATTGTTTATCGGCAAGATACTGAAATACTTAAGTGATTTTTATGATAAACGGTAAAATTAAGATTAGTTATATTTTAGATCAACATAGGTAATCAATCTAATTAATCAAAATTAATAATTTTAAAAAATAACGTTGAAACGCAATAAAACCCAATCAACAGCATTTATCTATCAAAAAACAATATCATTCTTTGACCTAGTTTAGCATTCCCCCTAAAATTGGCGTCTAAATTTATTATGTAAGTTGAAAATAAAGATGGCGACTAAAAAACCTGAAAATTTAAGTTTCGAACAAGCACTAGAAGAGTTAACAACAATTGTCAGTGAAATGGAACAAGGTGATTTATCGCTTGAACAGTCTTTAAAGCAATTTGAGCGCGGTATTGCACTTGCGAGCGCATCTTCAGGCAAACTTCAACAAGCTGAGCAAAAGGTGTCGATATTAATGGGTAATGACGAAAAAGCACCGCTTACTCACTTTGATAACGATATGGAATAATCGTGAGCATAAAAGAACAAATAAAACTCGCTCAAGATGATGTAGCTAATACGCTCAACCTTTATTTTGAACAACCTCTTGAAAGCGACAATACTATAAAAGAAGCCACACATTACAGTGTAATGAATGGTGGTAAAAGACTGCGCCCGTTTTTAGTGTACACCACAGGTAAAATACTCGGTGCTGACAAGCGTGATTTAGATGTACTTGCCGCAGCCATTGAATGTATTCATAGTTATTCATTAGTGCATGACGACTTACCCGCTATGGATGATGATGATTTACGCCGTGGTCGCCCTACATGTCATATTGTATATGGTGAAGCACAAGCGATTTTAGCTGGAGATGCACTGCAAACTTTAGCATTTGAACTTATTGCTAAGCACACATTTAAATGTTCGACTGAAGCACAATTAAAAATGATCGCAGCACTAGCGCATGCATCGGGGTTACAAGGTATGGTTGCCGGACAAGGCCGCGATATTGCAGCAACCGATAAGGTTATTACTGTTGATGAGTTAGAACGCATTCATAAACTTAAAACCGGTGCGCTAATAAATTGTGCGATCACTCTTGGCGCACTGTGCGCTCCTAATACAAGCCAACAAACTTTAGATAACTTATCAACTTTTGGATACGCTATAGGGCTTGCATTTCAAGTTCATGACGATATTTTAGATGTTGAGGGTGATACGCTTACTTTAGGCAAGCCACAAGGGTCAGATATTGCAGCGAATAAAGCGACATACCCCGCTTTATTAGGTATGCTAGGCGCTAAGCAAAAAGCACAAAATTTAATACAACAAGCCCATGAGGCATTAGCTAACATTGACGCAGACACAACAGATTTAGCGGCATTGGCTAACTATTTAATTGAACGTGACCATTAAATACAGCTAAAACGTATTAACTCTTAGTATAAAATTATTACTGAATATTAAGTCGCCTTTTAAACCTCGTTTGTTTTGAGGAGGGTTAATATTAGCGAAGGATATATAAAAAACCATGACACTTGATAGCAGCAAGTATCCATTACTTGATTTGGTGAACGAACCAGCCCACTTGCGAGACTTAGCACAAGATAAGCTTCCTGCATTTAGCCATGAATTGCGTGACTATTTACTCAATTCGGTATCGCAAAGTAGCGGTCATTTAGCGTCTGGTTTAGGAACCGTAGAACTTACCGTTGCACTACATTATGTATACAACACACCCGAAGACCGCTTGGTCTGGGATGTGGGTCATCAAGCTTATCCGCATAAAATACTGACTGGCCGTCGTGATCAAATGCATACCATTCGCCAAAAAGACGGATTGCATCCTTTCCCTTTTAGAGATGAAAGTGAATACGACACCTTTAGTGTTGGCCATTCAAGTACCTCAATTTCTGCGGCGTTAGGTATGTCTATTGCTGCACAAAAAGAAGGCAAAGGGCGTAAAACAGTCGCGGTAATAGGCGATGGCGCAATTACTGCTGGTATGGCCTTTGAAGCAATGAACCACCTTGGCGATGTTAAATCAGACATGCTGATCATTTTGAACGATAACGAAATGTCGATATCTGAAAATGTCGGTGCGTTAACCAATCATTTTGCGCGTATTTTATCAGGTAGCTTTTATACCAACATCCGCGAAGGCAGTAAAAAGCTGCTCTCTGGTGTACCGCCGGTAAAAGAGCTTGCCAGCCGTATGGAAGAACACATTAAAGGGATGATGATCCCGGGTACTTTTTTTGAAGAATTAGGTCTAAATTACATTGGCCCAATTGATGGACATGATGTGAATATGTTGGTTGATACGCTGCGCAATATGCGTAACTTAAAAGGCCCACAGCTTTTACATATAAAAACCCAGAAAGGCAAAGGTTACAAGCCTGCCGAAGCCGATCCGATTGGTTATCATGGCGTACCAAAATTTGATCCTGCAACATCAAGCTTACCAAAATCTAAGCCAGGTGCGGCGACTTTCTCAAATGTGTTTGGTGATTGGCTTTGTGACATGGCCGAGCAAGACAGTAAGCTCATGGCAATCACGCCAGCTATGCGTGAAGGTTCAGGCATGGTACGTTTTTCTAAAGAGTATCCAGAACAATACTTTGACGTAGCAATAGCAGAACAACACGCTGTTACTCTTGCTGCAGGTTTTGCTTGTGAGGGCTTAAAGCCCGTTGTGGCTATCTATTCTAGCTTTTTACAACGCGCGTACGATCAACTAATTCACGACGTTGCACTGCAAAACCTACCGGTATTATTTGCTATAGACCGCGCCGGTATTGTTGGAGCCGATGGTGAAACCCATCAAGGCGCCTACGACTTAAGCTTTATGCGCTGTATACCTAATATGGTCATTATGGCCCCAAGTGATACTAACGAATGCCGTCATATGCTTTATACAGGCTATCAAGCTAATTGTCCTGTTGCTGTTCGTTACCCGCGTGGTAGTGCAGGCTCAACAGACATTCAAAGCACTATGCAACAACTTGAAATGGGTAAAGCAAATGTAATTAAAAAAGGTACTAAAGTGGCTATATTGTCATTTGGTACCTTGCTTGAAAACGCACAACTTGCCACTGATGAGCTCAATGCCACTCTAGTAAACATGCGATTTATTAAGCCACTTGATACGGCATTAATTGATGAGCTGATTAATGATCACGATATTATTGTAACCCTAGAAGATAACGCGATTGCGGGCGGTGCAGGCTCTGCAGTTAATGAATATTTATCGAGCATTAAAGCCGATGTAAAAGTGCTTAACTTAGGTATTCCTGATGAATTCATTAAACATGGCACACAACAGCAAATGCACGATGAAATGGGGTTAGGTGAACACGGTATTTTAACTTCAATTAAATCATTTATGAGCTAACACTTATCGTGTTTAATAAAAAAGGAGCCATTGGCTCCTTTTTTATTGCTCATCTATAACCTCTAGCGCATCCATACCTTAATATCGGCTAGACCATTGCTTTGTAACAAACCAATTTGCTGTTCAACATTGGGGTTTTGCTCAAACTCAAATGCATCTAATTGCTCGTCAAAGGTAATATTAGCGACGCCATCGCCGCCGCGTTTTTTAACTTGATGTAATGCTATGTCAGCTAGATTAATTGATGTTTCCCAGCTAATAACTTGCCCACCTAAGAGAGGTAACGGATAGAACGACCACCCGACTGACGCTGTTATATTGGTTGTTTCACCGTTAGGAAGCTGAAACGAATAATCAGCAATTGCTTGGCATAATTCATATACATAGCTGTCGATTAAATTACATTTAAAATCGCGCAATAACAGTAAAAACTCATCACCACTCCAACGGGCAACATAATCAGAACCTTGGGTACGCGAGTTAAGTAATGCCGCTACTTGTTGTAAACAGCTATCTCCAGCAATAGGACCATAGGCATCGTTAATGCGGCTAAAGTTATCTAAATTAATAATTAACAACACCAACGATTTACCTTGAGCCTGCAATGACTGCGAGTTACGCTGAAAATGCTCAATATCTTTTGGTAGTTGATCAAACAAAAAACGGCGACTTCTCAGCCCTGTTAGCTCATCAGAGTGACTAACAAGTTTAAGCTGAGAGTTTACTTGGTTTAATTTATCGTTTGCTTGGCGAAGCTCAAGGGTTCGCTCAGTAATAAGCCCCTCAAGAACCTGCTGCTTACGTCGCTCTTGAACTTTAAATACCCAAAACACCAAATAAAAGAGCAACACAAAACCACTGGTGATCAGTAATCTAAAATATATAGTTTCACCAAATCGTTCAGGCACCACAAAAGCGTATTCGGCCGATTGCGCTTTGCCCCAATCTTCACCTTGACGTTTTGTCTCTAATTCAAATAAAAACATACCTGCTGGTAAGTTAGTGTAAATTGCTTCTCGGCGGGTATTTGCATAGCGCCAATCATTATCAAGTCCATTGAGTTTATACCTAAACTCTATACTTGCAGGTGCATAATAATCGATAGCGGTATAGGTAAGCGTTACATCACGCTCGTCAGTTTTAAGTACTGGCTTTTTACCTAACGCAGCCGCAGCAAGTTTTCGTGATGGCGTGGTTAAAGTTTCTATAGTTGGTTTAAGTGAACGCAGTCCAAATAATTCTACGTCTTTAGGAATTTCTACAACGCCTTGCAAGCTGGGATACCAAATTGAATTATCCATATCAACCACCGCATCATGGCCTAAACCATTACAGCATTGACTTGCTTTACCATCGAGCTGTCGATCAAATGAAGAGATCACTTCCTCCACTTTTAGGCTTTCAATGTTGGCTTTGAATTGCTCAACTGGCATGCGATAAACCCCTTTCATGGTGCTTACCCAAATGCGTTTTGTAGTATCATCGTACTCAAGACTAAATATAGAACCATATGGCAGCCCATTGGCGGCATCTAATTGCTGCCACTGCCCTTGTCCACTGCGATAAAACAAACCATCATTCAACGAGCCAATTAAAATCCCCACGCCTTTAATGTGTAAAATGCTAGTAACGTACGCACTTTCCAAAGTGGTTTGGTCGCCTATTTTTTCTATCCCGCGTTCAGTAAAGTAATACGCCCCTTTACTGGTACCAATCACCCCAAAATTTGGTTTATCTAAAACATAGGTTACAAACTTACTGCCTAAAAAAGCATTGTACGCAAAAGGGTTTAACCCGTTGTAATTTAAACGATATAAGCCTCGCCCAGTGCCCACCCAAAAGCCGCCTTTAGTCGACGTACTAATAGCAAATACAGGATTATCACTTAGCGCACGGGCAGGGAAACTATATAAGGTATTCGACTCGTAGAAAAACAAACCTCTACCAGTGGCAACATAAAGACGATTGCCGTCAAACTGTAAGTCATGTACTGAGGCGTTACCATACTTGGTACTGTTGATGACATTGATAAACGTTTTATCGGCATCGAAATAACCTACGCCGCTTTTGTTGGCAATCCATAACTTACCATCTGGTGATTTACTAATGGCCATAACCGCTTCGGTCATTTTAGAAATGGCTGAATGGCGCTCTATTCGCCCTTCGTGAGCAAGCCAAAGTCCCTCACTAAAACTCGCTAACCATATATTATTTTCATCATCTCTAAATATATCGGCAAACCAAATACTTTGATCTAATTGACTGGGCTCAACCCATTGCCAATCATCCGACTTCCCTCTGAACAATAAGCGCCCATAAGTCGATACCCACAAGCCACCATTGCCATCACTCATAAACTTATAAACGGCTGAGTTGTTAGCGTTAGGCAGCGGAAATGGGCGTAGCTCATCATCTAAATCTAAAAAGTAAGCGCCTAGCTCAGAAGCAAGATATAAATTGCCATTTAAAAAGGATAAGTCGTGAACAATTGTTTGTGCTAAACGATCAGGCAAGGCCACTTTAGCGGTAAGCTCTAAGCGCAATTTAGAAAAATCAGACGCGCTTTGCGTCAGGCGTAATAAATTACGGTCGTTAACCAGCCAAATTCCCTCTGGTGAGAGCGCCATTTTACTGACTGACCCTACTATTTGGGTGATCGCAGTGGCATTTACGATAGGGCTCGGATTGTTTAGCTGGTCGCGCAGCTCTATCTGGCCTCTGTCTATGTAATAAAGCCCATTAGCTGCTATCCAAATACTGCCTTTAGAGTCTTCAAGAATATCTCTAACAGGGCCTTTAATATTAAACTCTTGTGCGGTTAGCTTTTCTGGGTCTATAACAACGAGGCCGTTTTTCGTGCCTATCCATAATAGTCCTTGGCCATCAATCAGTAATTTATTGATGCCATTGCTGGGTAAAAACAGACTATTTTGAGTGTTGTAATTAGTAAAAGTGTTACCATCAAATCGGCTTAATCCGAATTGCGTACCAAGCCACATGTAGCCTTGGTTATCTTGCACCACACTTTTGAGGGATTGTGAGGGAAGTCCGTCTTTAATGTTCCATTGTTTAACTACGTAATCAGTAATTGAAGCCGTACTTGGCATGGCACACATCAAGAGTACACAAACCAATAAAAATCGCATCATAGTGCTGCCACCTAGTTAAACAAATAATAAATTAAAAGGGTAGTAAACCTACTTTTATCAATGCTTGCAAACAAATAAGCGAAAAAATACCTGCAAGTACATCATCGGCCATAATACCAAACCCACCATGAGCACGTTTATCAAGTATACGAATCGGCCCTGGCTTTGCTATATCAAAAAAGCGAAATAGTAAAAAGCCCACTAATAATGTTTGCCAATTCAGTGCTGCACCAATCATCGTTATATAGTAACCAGCGACTTCATCCCAAACAATAGCGGGGTGGTCATGAACTTGGAGGTCATCAGCTGTTTTTCCACATGCCCAAATACCAAATATACTGATCACCACCGCAAATACAATTTGTAACCATAACGGAAAATGCATGGTAATAAAAATAAACGGTAACGCCGCTAAAGTACCAAATGTACCTGGGGCTTTAGGCGCAAGCCCTGTACCAAAACCCAAACCAAAAAATTGATGTGGGCGTTTTAAATTAAATAATCGGTTTTTATTCAAACCTGCTCCTTGGAAAAGTGCTCAAAGCCTTTGTGCTCAAAAACAAACTTTTCACCTTGGTGTAATAATTCTATATTCCCGTCACCACTTTTGATTTGGCCGATACAGGTTGCTTCTACACCGTATTGGCGCAACTTAATATCGAGCATACTCTTATTGCTGTCTGGGACAGTGTAAAGTAGTTCATAGTCATCGCCATAGTTGAGTATAAAAGGAAGCTGTTGCTCAAAATCAAGACTCGCTTGCATCGCATCAGAAGTAGGTACATTTTCAATATTGATTGTTGCACTGACCTGTGACAAATCCAAAATGTGACCTAAATCAGCAAGTAAACCGTCTGAAATATCAATAGCTGATGACGCTAAGCCACGCAAAGCTTGTCCGGCGGCCACGCGTGGCGTTGGAAAGTTTAAACATTTATTAATATGCTTTAAATGTTCAGGTGCAACTGGCAAACCTTGTTTTTTTGACTCAATAGCCAAACCAGCATCACCTAGCGGTCCGGTTACAAAAATCCAGTCGCCCACTTTTGCGCCACTTCGACGCAGTGCTTTACCTTCAGGAACCGTGCCTTTTGCACAAATAGTAATACTGAGTGGGCCTTGAGTCGTATCGCCACCAATAATTTGTACATTAAAGTACTCAGCAATTTCATGCATACCGTCAGTCAGTTCTGCAATCCATTGTGGATCGATACTTGGCAACGTGAGTGCAACCGATACCCATGTAGGCTCTGCACCCATGGCAGCTAAATCACTTAAATTTACTGCCAGAGCTCGATGCCCTAATGCGCGAGGAGAGATATCATGAAAAAAATGCACCCCAGCAACTAAGGTATCTGTTGTTACAGCAAGCTGACAGTTTGCTGGTACAGTGACAAGCGCACAGTCATCTCCAATCCCTAAATTAACATCGCGACGAGTGATACCGCGACCTTTAAAGTAGTGATTAATTAATTCAAATTCCTTCATACACAAAAAAGCCGACCTATGCCGGCTCTCCTTTTTAACGGTTATTTATAACAACTCACTGAAATTAATATGCAGCTTAAGTTGTTATGACTTGCGTAACTGTTTTACAGCTTTATCAAGTACACCGTTTACAAATTTATGGCTATCTTCAGCGCCAAACATTTTCGCTAATTCAATGCTTTCATTGATAGCCACTTTGTAAGGAACATCTTCACGAAATTTAAGCTCGTAGCTGCTTAAACGTAAGATTGCACGTTCAACTTCGTCTAATTCATCAAATGGACGAGTTAAATGAGGCGATACAGCTTCGTCTAGTTGCTTATGATTTACGGCAACTCCACGCGCTAAATCTTTAAAATATTCAACATCAATTTTAGTCACATCGTTTTCGATCAACATTTGTTGTTCGATATCGGCAATTGCATTGCCGCTTAATTGCCATGAATACACGGCTTGAAGTGCTAAGATACGTGCTTTACGTCTTGCTGCTGGTTTCACAAAAATTCCTTAAACTTAAATTTTATCTAACACATTAACCATTTCAAGCGCACCTAAAGCAGCTTCGCCACCTTTGTTACCCATTTTGGTACCTGCGCGCTCAATTGCTTGCTCAATGCTTTCAGTGGTTAATACGCCAAATGCAACCGGGATATCATACTCAAGTGATACTTGTGCAAGCCCTTTATTTGACTCGCCAGCGACGAGATCAAAGTGAGGCGTGCCCCCTCTGATCACCACACCTAAGGCGATAATTGCATCATATTCTTTTTTTGCTGCAACGCGTTTCGCTGCTAAAGGTAATTCAACCGCACCGGGTACATAAATCACGGTAATATCGTCTTCTGATACTCCACCAGTACGTTTTAGCTCATCAACAGCACCTGCAAGCAAGCTACTACCAATAAAGTCATTAAAACGAGAAATGACAATGGCAAACTTTTTGCCTGGAGCGTATTTATTACCTTCAATAATTTTCATTTGATAACCCTAAAAATAAGTTTAAGCGATTTCATTTCGGTTGCGCAAAAATTGATGCGCATTATACCACATAAATAAAATAATAACCTAGCGCGTAATTATTGTGGCTCTACGTAGTCAACCACTTCTAAATGGAACCCTGATAATGCATGGTATTTTTTAGGTAAACTCATCAAACGCATTTTTTGAATACCTAAATCAGCCAGAATTTGCGAACCCACACCTACGGTGCGCGAAGTACCTTGAAATTTACGTGGCGTCACATTTTCACCCGCATCAGCTGCGGCAAATGCTTTCACTGTGGCTTCTAACTCTTCAGTGCTTTCTTGCTTACCTAAAATAACTAAGGCGCCATTATGCTCAGCAATATAAGCCATTGCTTGCGATAAACCCCAACTACGGTCAGCATTGCGATCAGAGAGTAAAATATCGTTAAAGGTACTTTGTAAATGCACACGTACTAAGGTCGGTTCTTGTTGTTTTATTTCACCTTTAAGCAATGCATAGTGTAACTGCCCATCAATGGTGTCTTTGTATGTCACTAAGTCAAACTCACCATGTTCAGTTGGCAATTTACATTTTGCAACTTGCTCAATTGTGGTTTCGTTTAGGTTGCGGTACTCGATCAAATCAGCAATGGTGCCAATTTTAATATCATGTTGCTTAGCAAATACTTCTAAATCAGGACGACGCGCCATGGTGCCATCTTCATTTAGGATTTCTACAATCACTGATGATGGCTCAAGCCCTGCTAAACGCGCTAAGTCACACCCTGCTTCTGTATGCCCGGCACGTGTTAACACGCCGCCTGGTTGCGCCATAATAGGAAAAATATGACCTGGTTGTACAATATCGCTTGGAACAGCGCCTTTCGCGATGGCAGCTTGAACAGTGCGGGCACGATCCGCTGCAGAAATACCTGTGGTAACCCCTTTTGATGCTTCAATCGACATAGTGAAATTAGTTGAGAATGCGGCACCATTATTTTTTACCATTAATGGTAAATCAAGCTGCGAGCAACGCTCTTGAGTCATCGTTAAACAAATTAGTCCACGGCCATGAGTCGCCATAAAGTTAATCGCTTCTGCACTAATGTGTTCAGCAGCAATAATTAAATCGCCTTCATTTTCTCTGTCTTCATCATCCATTAAAATAACCATTTTACCGGCTTTAATGTCATCAATTATTTCTTGTGCGCTGTTTAAATTCATAAGTTGCTCGTATAAGTTGTCAATGTCGTTATTTTATAAAGCCCGCTTTAGCGAGTAAGCTCATCGAAATATCTGAACCCGTAGGTTGCTCAGCCCCTCTAACTAGGCGCTCTAAATAACGTGCTATTTGGTCGACCTCTAAATTAACTTGGGTGCCAACTTTAAAGTCAGCTATGGTCGTTTGCCCGCTGGTATGCGGCACAATCGTCAGTTTAAATTTATTACCTTCAACCGCATTAACCGTCAGGCTAATACCATCAATACAAACCGACCCTTTGTAAGGAATGTATTTCATTAAATTTTCATCGGTGGCTAACCAATATTCTGTTGCTCGCGCATTGGCATTAATCGCTGTGATAGTGGCAATGCCATCTACATGGCCAGACACTAAATGACCACCGAGACGCGAGACAGGTTGCATCGCCTTTTCTAGATTAACGGTTTGCCCTAATGCGTAATGTGCAAACCCTGTTAAGCTAATCGTTTCATTTGATAAGTCTGCACTAAAGCCATCAATATGCTTATCAACAACCGTCAGGCAGACACCATTGGTTGCAATACTGTCACCTAACTTAACATCACTCATATCAAGGTTTTTACTTTGGATACGAATAGCTAAATCACCTTGTTTTTTTTGTAATAACGCAATTTTACCTGTCGCTTCAACTATTCCAGTAAACATAGTGCTACTCTTTATATAAAATGATTAATGAGCTTTTTTGTGTGCTGTGATACGTAAATCATCACCGATTGGCACACACTCATTAAAAGTTAAATTAATGGTATTTTGCATACTCATTAACTCTGGGAAATTTAGTAAACTTTTAGCATCGCTGCCCATTAATTTAGGAGCAATGTAAAAAATAAACTCATCAATTAAATCAAGTTCTGTCATTTTACCGGCCAGTGTCGCTCCGGCCTCTAGCCACACATTATTAAACTGCAATTGGGCAAGCGTGTGTAACACGGCCAGTAAATCTACTTTATTATTATTTTCAGGTACTTCAATCTGTTTAACAAAATGAGGCCACTGATGCGATTTATCAACCTTGGTGGTAAATATTATCACCTCACTTTGAATTGAAAATAAGGCAAGATCAGGGGTAAGTCTGTTTTGTGAGTCAATAACAACGCGAACCGGTTGGCGCAGTGGTAAATCAGTTGGTAAAGAATACGGTAACTCTTCTGGGCGCACATTTAATTTTGCATCATCCATTAATACCGTATCGGCACCGGTTAAAATTGCACAGCTTTGTGCTCGGTATAGTTGCACATCTTGGCGCGCTGCGGGGCCAGTTATCCATTTACTTTGCCCGTTTTTAAGCGCCGTTTTACCATCTATACTTGCGGCCATTTTGCAAGTCACAAAGGGTAATCCCTGCTCCATGCGCTTAAAAAACCCAAAGTTTAATGCGCGAGCTTGCGCTTCAAGTAACCCGTAAGCGACTTCTATACCAGCATCCGCTAAAATTTTCAGACCTTTGCCTGCAACTTGCGGGTTGCTGTCAACCATTGCGGCAATCACTTTTTTAACACCGGCTGCTTTTAGCCCTTCAGCACATGGCGGTGTTCGACCATAATGACTGCAAGGCTCAAGTGTTACATAAGCGGTTGCGCCTTTGGCATTTTCACCAGCCATAGCCAGTGCGTTTACCTCTGCATGACCTTGACCCGCTAACTGATGAAACCCTTCACCTATTATTTTATTATTTTTTACGAGTACGCAGCCAACATTAGGATTAGGGGTTGTCGTAAAGCGCCCTTTTTTTGCCAGTTCAATAGCGCGAGCCATGTAGCGTTTATCATCCTCTGAAAACGAACTTTGCTTGGTCATTACTATTCCCCTAAGCGGGCTATTTCTTCACCAAATTCGCGTATATCTTCAAACGAGCGATATACAGAGGCAAATCTTACATAGGCCACTTTATCTAACTTTTTAAGCGCTTCCATAATGCACTCACCCACCAAATGGCTAGACACTTCGCGTTCGCCAGTGGCACGTAACTGCGACTTAATAATATTAACCACTTCATCAACTTGCTCAGTGCTTACGGGGCGTTTTTCGAGGGCGCGAGTTAAGCCATTTAGTAACTTATCTTCATTAAACGGTTCGCGGCTGCCATCTTGCTTGATGACCCGTGGCATCACTAATTCAGCCCCTTCAAAGGTGGTAAATCGTTCGTGGCATTCATTACATTCACGACGTCTACGTACTTGGTGTCCCCCACCTACAAGGCGAGAATCAATAACTTTAGTATCTTTGGCGGTGCAAAAAGGGCAATGCATAACTGTGTGTTTCCGTTTTAAAAACAAAAAATGGCCGCTATCATAGCGGCCATTATCATAACAAAAATGTGTGCAGTTGTGATCTAAATTACTATTTTACTCTTGGATTAAGCGTAAACAGGTAATTTTGCACAAATTGCTTTCACTTTTTCTTTTACTTGCGCTTGTACTGACTCATCTTCGATGTTGTCTAGTACATCACAGATCCAGCCCGCTAACTCTTTTGATTCAGCTTCTTTAAAGCCACGACGAGTGATTGCTGGTGAACCAATACGCAGACCAGAGGTAACAAATGGTGAACGTGGATCGTTCGGTACTGAGTTTTTGTTAACCGTGATATTCGCATTACCTAGGGCAGCATCTGCATCTTTACCTGTGATATCTTTGTCGATTAAATCAAGTAAGAATAAGTGGTTGTCAGTTTTACCCGATACTACTTTGTAGCCGCGCTCTTGTAATACGGCAACCATTGCTTGTGCATTTTTAACAACTTGTGCTTGGTATGTTTTAAACTCAGGTTGAAGTGCTTCTTTAAATGCAACCGCTTTAGCAGCAATAACATGACATAAAGGACCACCTTGGCCACCTGGGAAAACAGCGCTGTTTAGCTTTTTGTAAATTTCTTCATCGCCACACGCAGAGATGATTAAACCACCGCGAGGACCCGCTAATGTTTTGTGTGTTGTGGTTGTTACAACGTGAGCAAATGGCACTGGGCTTGGGTAAACACCCGCAGCAATTAAACCTGCAACGTGCGCCATATCAACAAATAAGTAAGCACCTACTTTGTCTGCAATTTCACGGAACTTAGCCCAATCAACAATACCTGAGTATGCAGAAAAACCAGCAATAATCATTTTTGGTTTGTGCTCAAGTGCTAACGCTTCAACTTGTGCGTAATCAATTTCGCCAGTTTCTTCGTTAAGGCCATACTGAATTGCGTTGTATGTTTTACCAGAGAAGTTGACGTGTGAGCCGTGCGTTAAATGACCACCGTGCGCTAGGCTCATGCCTAATACAGTATCAAGTGGGCTTAAAAGAGCTTGGAAAACAGCAGCATTCGCTTGTGAACCGGCATGAGGCTGTACGTTTGCGTAATCTGTACCAAATAATTCATTTGCGCGGTCAATAGCAAGTTGCTCTACCACGTCTACGTGCTCACAGCCACCGTAGTAACGTTTGCCCGGGTAACCTTCAGCGTATTTGTTAGTCAGCTGAGAACCCTGCGCTTCAAGTACGCGTGGGCTACAGTAGTTTTCAGATGCAATTAACTCAATATGCTCTTCCTGACGTGATGTTTCTTTGCTCATCGCGTCAAATAACTCTGGATCAAAGTCCGAAATATTCATGCTACGTTCTAACATTGGGGTCTCCTGGGCAACGTGTATGGGTATTTTTTAGAGGCTTTATTGTACGCTTAAAACGACGTTTTGCCTACGCTCTTAAGTTGAGGATATTTAAACAGGGATTGAAACTATTTCACAGCATTTTGATGATGATATTTTTTTATAAACTAATAACAATTTTAAATGAATTTTATTTACTACATTTATATAGCTTATGTGTTATATCTAAAGCGATGCATAAACAAACAAAAAAAGCGGCCTAAGCCGCTTTTTTTATCTGCCTTTTTTAGGCAAGCTTTTTAAACAATTCTGTACGCAAAACATCATAATCGTTGTGCATATCAGTGGCTAAACACGGTTTTGCTAATGCATCAGCTAACGGCTTTGGCATATCTAATTCAACATTAAGGATATCCTCAACGCTGTCTTTAAATTTGGCCGGATGCGCAGTCGCTAAAAAAATCCCCACAGCATCTGCCGCCTTATTTTCTACAAGACCTTGGTAAGCAATTGCGGTGTGAGGCTCTGCAATATAGCCAAGCTGTTGAATTTTTTTCATCACTGTTTGTGTTTGCTGTTCATCAACACTCACCGAATAAAAGTTATCATAACTAAACCAGTTATTATCTAACATTGATTGCACACGTGGCCAGTTATTAGGTTTACTCACATCCATTGCATTTGAAAGCGATTCAATTGTCGCATTAGGCGTCCAATTTTTATCAAGCATAAAGCGCGGTACTGTGTCGTTTTGGTTTGTAGTCGCACTTAGTTTACCAACTGGCATACCAATAACCGCGCCAATCATAGCCGCACACACATTACCAAAGTTACCACTCGGTACTGAAATATGCGCTGTAGCACGCTTTTCTTTTGGCAGCTGTGCAATGGCTTCAAAGTAATAACACACCTGCGCGACTAAACGGCTAATGTTAATTGAATTTGCTGAGTTTAAACCTAACTTCGATTTTAGCTCTTCATCTAAAAATGATTTTTTAACCAATTCTTGGCAATCATCAAAACTACCCTCAATCGCATAACAGTGAATGTTGTCACCAAGCGTTGTAAATAACTTTTGCTGCGCTAATGAAATTTTACCTTTAGGGTATAAAATAACGACATCAATATTTGGTTTGTTATAAAAAGCATGCGCTACGGCAGCTCCGGTATCACCCGATGTTGCAGTTAAAATAGTGACTTTTTCACCTTGATTAAATTGCGCCAAGCACTCGGCCATAAAACGGCCACCAAAATCTTTAAATGCCAGTGTTGGCCCGTGAAATAACTCTAAGCAATAGGTATTATCTTCAACTTCCACCAGCTTAACCGGAAAGTTAAACGCATTCTTAACCATCTGGGCAACAGTATCACTTGGTAGCTCGTCACCAATAAGGTGCGATAAAATTTTGCCGCTGCGAGTAACAAAGTCCATATCTAGTAATGCATCAACATCACTTAATGGCGCTAACGACTCTGGAAAAAACACACCTTGATTACGCCCTAGTCCTGTTTTTACAGCTTCAACAAACGACACTTTTTGTGAATATTCTTTTAAATTATGTAATTGCATGACTCTTTATCCTATAAAACATTTAATTGACGCGTGCCGTCGTTATCTAATTTACAAATATGGCAAAAGCCTTGTTCGTTGATGTAATTTTCCTCTAGCCACTGCGCGCATTGCTCTGCCGCTTCAAGCGTTTTACATACACTAAACAAGGTCGGCCCTGCGCCTGAAATACTCACAACTTCAGCACCCAGTGCTGGTAAGCTTGCTTTGGCATCACTAAAGCCGCTTATAAGTGGCGCACGGTATGGCTCTGCTATTTCGTCTTTCATAATGCTTAATGCATCATCAAAACGCCCTGTTAACAGTAAGCTACTAAACGCCGATAAACGCTGAGCAAACTCAACCCCGGCATGCATACTTAGCTCTTTTGGTAAAACAGAGCGCGCTTTTGCGGTATTGAGCGAAAAACCCGGAAATGCGGCAACGTAATACCAGCTTTCATCAACAGGTAAAGCAATAGATTTATCAGGAATTAAATCACCGGTTAACTGTAAGCCACCTAAATAACACGGTGTGATGTTATCGTAATGGCGCCCCCCACTTACAACGGCTTCAAAATCTGCCATAAGCTCAATGAGCTCTACTTGGCTTAAATTAGTTTTGGCAAATTTATCCAGTGCTGCAAATGTCGCCACCACAGAGCAGGCACTTGAGCCTAATCCCGAACCAATCGGCAAATTTTTCCTAAGTTCGAGCTTTACCGCAGGCATATCAGGCGCAACATGCGCTCTAAAGTGCACTAAACACTGATACGCTAAATTTTCTTGCGCATCACTAGGTAGCTTATGTGCATAGTCGCCTGTACAAATAAATTCATCACTCGATGCGGCACTAACAACCGCCACATCACCTAATAAACCGCCATCAATGGGCGCAAGTGCGGCGCCCAGCGCATCAAAGCCAACGGCAAAATTACCAATAGACGCCGGAGCATATACTTCAATCATGACTGACTCCTAGCGAGATAATGTTTTTAATATGTCTGCAAATACACCCGCAGCCGTTACTGCAGAGCCAGCCCCATAACCACGAATTACAAACGGACGCGGTTGGTAGTATTGGCTTAAAATAGCCAGCGCATTTTCACCATCACGAATAACATTCAATGCGTGTGATGAATCCACCGCTTCGATTCCGACCTTACAGTGACCATTTTTAATTGTGCCTACATAGCGAAGTACTTTACCTTCACTTGCTGCACTTTGAACACGGTCGTTAAAACCAGCATCTAAGCTAGGTAATTTCGCCATAAACTGCTCAACATTGTCACCTTGGGCAAAACCTGGCGGTAAAACTGACTCCACTTCAATATCGCTAAGCTCTAATTTCATACCGGCTTCGCGTGCAATGATCAGTAATTTACGTGCTACGTCAGTTCCCGATAAGTCATCGCGCGGATCGGGCTCTGTAAACCCGCTTTCTTTGGCTTTAATTGTTGCTTCAGAAAGTGATAAACCATCTTCTAGTGCACCAAACATGTATGAAAGCGAACCTGATAAAATACCACTAAACTCAAGTAACTCATCACCTGCACCAAACAACGATTGCAAATTATCGATTACAGGTAAACCTGCACCTACGTTAGTTTCGTATAAAAACTTACGATTATTTTTATGTGTTGCTGCAATTAAATCTTGGTAATACGTATATGAGCTCGTGGTGGCTTTTTTATTGGCAGCCACGACATGAAAACCTGCATTTAAAAAATCTACATATTGTGCAGCCAAGGCATCTGATGAAGTACAGTCAACTAGCACTGGATTAACTAAATGATTTTGCTTAACAAACTGCTCGACCAATTTTAAATCAAACGCTTGCTCTGACTGCGCCAGTTTTTGCTGCCAATCATCAAACGCAATCCCCTCACCATCAAGGTGTAATTGACGAGAGTTGGCAACACCATATAGGTTTAATTTAATATTACGCTTTTCAAGCCATGCTTGTTGACGCTCAAGTTGGTTAATTAGCTCTTGGCCGACTAAGCCACAGCCCAATAAAAACACATCAATTGAAGGAACATGAGTAAAGAAGTTTTCATGGCAAATTTTAACCGCGTCATTACATAATTCACCGTCAATAACGGCTGAAATAGCACTTTCTGTTGAATCTTGCGCTATGGCAACAATGTTTACTTGCGCTTGTGCAAGCGATGCAAAAAACTTAGCCGCTAACCCCTTATGGGCACGCATGTTATCACCAACTAACGTTACTATTGCTAAATTACGTTGCACATTTACCGGCTCAATGAGCCCCGCTTTTGACTCTAAGTCAAAGGCTACTTGCAACGCACTTAACGCTAGATTTAAATCGCTTTCATGCACACAAAAGCTAATGCTAAATTCACATGATGACTGGGTAATGAGTACAATTGACACGTTATCATGTGCCAATGCATTAAATACCTTAGATGCCATGCCTACTTTACCTTTCATGCCCGGGCCTGAAACGGTTAGCATAGCTAAATTTTGTAGGCTTGAGAGTGCTTTTACTGGTTCATCAGATACCGTATCGTTACTAATTAGCGAGCCTTGCGCATCTGGGTTATGGGTGTTTTTAATTTCGCATGGCACCCCTGCTTTTGCACACGGTAAGATAGTTTTAGGGTGCAATACTTTAGCGCCAAAATAAGAAAGTTCCATCGCTTCTTTATAAGATAGGAAATCAACCTTAGTGGCTTTTTTGATATAACGCGGATCGGCGCTATATACACCATCAACGTCAGTCCATATTTGGCACACTTGCGCCTCTAAACACGCCGCAGCAATCGCTGCCGAGTAGTCAGACCCATTACGACCAAGCGTTGTGAGCTCCCCTTCATCATTACTTGCAGTAAAACCAGGCATAATGTAAACCGTCGCAGGGGATTCTTTTAACACAGCTTGAAAACGTGCCTTACTGGCCACTAAATCCGCTTCTGCGTCTATGTATCCGCCGGTTGAAACAATACAATCTGTTGCTTGTAAATAATGCGCGTTATGATCGGCTAATAGACTTTGCATTAGCGATACGCTAACACGCTCACCAAAACTAATAATGAATGCTCTGACCTGATCAGGGCAGCACTTTATCAGTGCAATACCATCAAGCTTATTTTTAAGTTCGTTAAAGTCAGGCCAGTTTTGAACTGCTCCTTGCTTTTCCTCTACCGCTGCTTTAAGCATGTTGCATCGGCTAGTCAGTGAATGCCATTGTTCGCTAAAGTCATGCCCCTGCTCTGCAGTACTAGCTAAATTAACTAACGAGTCAGTCATGCCACCTGGGGCTGACAGTACTAGTAACATTTCATCTTTTAATTGTGCCTTAGCGAGTGCAGCAACTTGCTCTAAACAGGCAAAATCAGCGAGCGATGAGCCACCAAATTTTAATACGCGCATTTTTTATGTTTCCTCATTCCATAAAACGAAAAAAGGCCTGTGTTCTAAGTGAACACAGGCCTTTAAATTTGTTGCACCGACCTATGCCACTATCCAGTAAGAATGGTGGTTGTAATAATAATGGTCGTTACAAGACTAAATGTTTTCATAGCTTAAGACTGCCTTAACAAAGGCTATTCTGTCAACCCTAAATTAGAAGATAAAACAGTCTTTTTCATCATGAAATTTATTAATAAATGCCAAACTTATGCAAAACGTCGTTAAGTTGTGCTTTATTAATCGGTTTGTGAATAAAATCGATTGCGCCGAGTTGCGCTACGCGATCTCGCATTTTTTGTTGAATATCTGCAGAAATTACCAATACATAAGTTTCTATTTTATTTGCTTTGACCTGCTCAAGCACTGCAATCCCATCCACTTCAGGCATGGTTAAATCAAGACACAGGAGATCGAAATGCCTTTGACGCAATTGCTCCAACGCCTCTTTACCGTTAGTTGCTTGCTGAATATCGGCATCAATACATTCTTTTAAACAGCGCATTACCTGTTTGCGAGCAACGGTGGAATCATCACAGACTAAAATAGAAAAACGCATCATAATGACTCATTAATTAAACTCATACAAAACACCAAAACCCACTGTAAAATTAGTTGGTTGCCCAATCCGCAACAGTCAAAGTTATAACCAAATTAGCAACGAGCAGATTATTTATTGTAACTTTTATTAACGTTATCAATAAAATGCTTAATTGCACAATACAAATTAGTAAATTAACTATTTTCAAGTAAAAAACAGCCTATCCAAACCAACAGTTTTCAAATAGAAACCCCATGGATATAGAACAGAATGATTGCTTATTTAACAACGCTAAATAGCAATATTATAAAATATATGTTTATTTTTAATCATTTATTAACTAATGTTTATAAGCGTACATTAACAGTTGAATAATTTAAGGAAATATAAGCCTCCCATGCCGCAAAAAAGTCTTTCAACAAAGTTACTCACTCGGGTTTTATCAGTTTATTTTATACTGACCTTTGTGGTGACCTGCGGGCAAATTTTCGCAGAGTACGTCAATACTAAAGATTACATACGCGATGAACTTGGCACATTACAAAAGACCTTTGGTAGAAGTTTAACCAGAGCAATTTGGGAGCTAAATATAAAGCAAACCACCACAACCGCCGAAGGATTACTCGATATACCTATGGTTGAGGGGGTTATTATTCGTGACGATAATGGCGCTATTATTTCTCAATTAGGCCGCGCGCTAAATATTCACAATCTTTACAGCCAGCAACTTGTGCAAGAAGATGTCATGGTAGAGGACACCAAAGCCGGTTTATTTGGCTATACATTCCCACTTATTTTTGAGTTTTCAGGACGAGCAACGCAAGTAGGCGATGTTACTTTATTTTCTAGTCGCGATGTAATTTTTAGTCGCATTATGCTCTCTATCTACTTTTTGATTGGTAATGCCATGATTAAAACAACCTTTTTAATCATCTTATTTTTAATTGCATTTAGAAAGTTACTCACTGAGCCCCTTACTCAATTAACCGAGCAAATTGAATACCTTGAGTTAGAAGAGCTTGATGGTCAACAGGTTAAAATAGTCACCGATGAAAATAACGAGCTTAAAGTAATGGAACGCTCTTTTAACAATCTGATTTCGAAGGTTGTTGAGTATAAAAAAGAGTTAAAACAAACTCAGCATGACCTAATTGAAAGCAATCAAAAACTGGATCAACAAAACTTACAACTTGAACAGGATGTTGCGCGTAAAACATCAAATTTAAGCCAAGCAATGATCGATCTACAGCAACAAAAATATGAACTAGAGCGACAAAAAGCAGTTTTAACAGAGGAAGTCGATTTACGAAAGCAAACCGAACAAGAACTGTTAAGCAAACAAACTCAGCTGCAAAGCTCGCTCGATGAATTAAGCTTTGCGCAAGAGCAACTGGTTGGCTCAGAAAAAATGGCGGTATTAGGCGGCTTAGTGGCGGGGATCACTCATGAAATTAATACCCCTATTGGTATTGGCGTTACTGCCACCTCTTTTTTACAAGAGCGGTTAACCGAAATAGAAACTGCGTATAAAAATAAATCATTATCGTCTGCGGCGTTAGAAGGCTTTATTAATGATGCAGCACAAAGCGCTCAACTGCTCTCTCACAACTTAGAACGTGCCTCAGATTTAATAACCAGCTTTAAACAAATTGCGGTAGATCAGGCCAGTGAAGCCCTAAGAACAATTAACTTTAAAGACTACATCAACGAAGTTATACGCTCTTTGCACCCACAAATTAAAAAAACATCTCACAGCATTCGCCTACATTGCCCAGATGATTTAATTATTAACTTACCTGCGGGAGTCATTAGCCAAATATTTACGAACCTAATTATGAACTCATTAGTGCATGGTTTTGAAAATATAAACAGCGGCCAAATCACCATAGATGTGAATACTGATGAAAACGACCTCATCATTAATTATCAAGATAACGGTTTAGGTTTAAAACCGGCTCAACTAAAGCGTTTATTTGACCCATTTTTTACCACCAAGCGTGATGAGGGTGGCAGCGGCTTAGGTGCCCATATTATTTTTAATCTAGTAAAACAAACGCTTAATGGTAAAATTGAAGTAAGTAGTGAGCCTGGGCAAGGGTTACACTACCGTATTTCGTTCCCTAAAAACATGTCATCTCCCCTGCCACTTTTTAAACTCGATTAAGCTAAATCAGCCGTTTCTAGAAGCGGCTTTTATTGCTATGATTGCACAAATTTTTTAAATGGATCATTCCCCTATGTGGTTTAGTAACCTTATATGCTATCGCTTTAAACAAGACGTTTCATACACACAAGAAGACTTTGATAAGGCATTAGAGCAAGATCTATTTCGTCCTTGTACTGGCCAAGAGTTGGCAACATTTGGTTGGACAAAAGCATTTGGTAAACATGGTGAAACTCTTTCTCATTTCTCGCAAAAAAGTATTTTAGTGTGCGCTAAACGTGAAGAAAAAGTATTACCAGCCTCGGTAATAAATGAGCTGGTAGCAGAAAAAGTTGATCAGATTGAAGCCGAAGAAAATCGCCCAGTAAAGAAAAAAGAAAAAGATGAATTAAAAGAAAACATCTTACACACCTTATTGCCACAAGCATTTAAAAAATCGAGCTTGCAGTTTGCTTTTATAGACCAAGAAAATGGGTGGGTGGTAGTTAATAGTGCAAGCTTTAATAAAGCAGAGGAACTACTTGCTCTATTACGTAAATCATTAGGGACATTACCCGTTGTTCCTGCGTTTGCTAATTATGATTTAGACGTATTTTTAACTGACTGGCTTACTAACTTTAGTACTCCAGAGGGCTTTGCAATTGGATCAGACGCTGAACTTGAAGAAGCTGATGACAGTGGCGCCCAGGTAAAACTTAAAGGCCATGACCTATCGTGTGACGAAGTGAAGTCGCACCTTGAAAGTGGTAAGCGCGTTACTAAGCTTGCCCTTGATTGGCAAGAGCGCGTTAAATTTATGCTACAAAACGATGGCTCAATTAAACGTTTGAGCTATTCAGAAACACTTAAAGAAGAAAATGCCGATATTCCTAAAGAAGATATGGCGGTTAAACTAGATGCTGATTTTATTCTTGCATCTGAAGAAATTAAGCAATTGCTAGAAGAGCTTACACAGGGCTTAGGTGATGCTGACGATTTAGCGTAAAAGCTTTATTAAATAGTATTAAAAATATAAGCACGATATTAATCGTGCTTTTTATTGTTCAAAAACAAGTTATACCAATTGCATTAAATTAGTGATTTATTATAGCGACAAAGAAATAAGTCGATAACAAGGCAAAAATTATGATACATAGTTGTTCTATATAAATAATTTTTAACGCAGGTAGCGGATTATTTAATACGCTAGAATAATCATGTTTTTAATAAAATTGGTATTAACTAAACATTTCTTTTACGTCTTCAACCATATGCAAATACTCTTCACTCTCTAACATTTCTAATGAAGGAAATATGCCTTTATCAATATACGTTTGCAGCGCTGCTGACTTATCAGATACTTGTAAGGTTCCCTCAAGGATTGCACCAACACGAATGAAGTCGATATAACTCACCTCAGCAGTACGATGATTCACATCTGCCCAGTGCTGCGCGACCTCAACAAACACATCAGGAAATTCCCACGCTTTCATGATTGAACCACCAATTTTACCACTTAAACGTTGAATCGCATGGGCTAAAAAGCTGGGGCTTGCAAACACTTCAGGGTGACGCTCTGCTTCAGTTAAAATGGGTAACACCCCAATATTATAAACTAATGAAGCTAATGTAATGGCATCGCGATTTAGCGATGTATGGGTATTTCTTTTTAAGTAAAACTCCATTAATGAAATAGAGTGCGAGGCCACATGCAGCGTTTTATGCCACGCCTTTCCCATGTAGCCTTTTATTAACTCGTTGTTAGATACAAATAACTGCTCCATCGCCATGGCTGTGGCAATATTTTTTATTTGCCTAAGCCCAATACGTGTAACGGCTTGGTGCAAGTTAGACACCTTTACAGCTCGGCCCATAATTGCACTATTTGCGACTTTGATCATCCGCGCCGACAATGCAGGATCATGTGCTATCACATCTGACATTTGCATCAAATTAACATCGGGGTTATCTGCGGCTTGGCGAACCTTAATCGCTACCTCAGGTAACGTAGGCAACACCAGTGTGTCGTTGTTAATTCTGTCAACTAAAATAGTGAGTAAGGCATTTTCTGTAGACATAAAATATCCCTTTGCTTAATGACCTACACTTTACAGCAAGTCTTATATTATTAATTATTTCAAAGCTTAGTAGTATTAAACATATACCTAAAATAGAAAGAATTGTAGATAATTATTGATTATTTACCAGCGGCCCCTCATTAGTGCACTCTAACGTCTAATACTTGCTATTTGCTAGTATGTTTTGCTTTAATGCAAGCATGCTAAGGCACACTAATACTCATTCAGTACCTTAACTTACAGTATACAAGTTATAAAATAGACTTTTTAAAGGCAATATAATGATCTTAAATAAAATTAGCCAAGCAATACTGCTCTCTGGCATCGTTTTTCTTAGTGCCTGTTCTGAGCAAGCACCGTCTTCAAACAATACGCCGCAAAGCTCAGCGCCAACGGCTTCTCAAGCGCCTTCTGGGCCAACACTCGTTAATATTGACCGTCAACGCTTAGACATATACACAGACTTTAGCTTACAAAGCGATTTGTCACACTTATCTGAGAACCAAAAAGCCATGGTTGCCAAGCTTATTGATGCTTCAAAAATTATGGACGATTTATTTTGGAAACAAGCATTTGGTGAAGATAAACAAAGCTTTTTAGCACAATTAGATGATGAAAAAGTACGTCAGTTTGCTGATATTAACTACGGCCCATGGGATCGCTTAAATGGCGATGAAGTATTTTTATCTGGCTATAAAGAAAAGCCGCTTGGGGCAGGTTTTTATCCGGCCGACATCACCAAAGAAGAGCTTAATAACGCTGATGTAAAAGATAAAACAGGGCTTTACTCACTTATTAAACGCGATGAACTAGGTAATTTATACAGCACGCCTTATTCAGAAGAATATGCCGTAGAACTTGCCCAAGCAGCTAAGTTACTTAGAGACGCTAGCAAATTAGCTGACGACAAAGAATTTGCCAACTACCTAAACTTACGAGCTGACGCAATACAAAGCGATGACTTCCAAGCCTCTGACTTTGCTTGGATGGATATGAAAAATAACCCTATCGATGTTGTTATTGGTCCAATTGAAAACTACGAAGACCAATTATTTGGTTACCGTGCTGCCTATGAATCGTATGTACTAATTAAAGATTTAAAATGGAGCGAACGCCTGGCTAAATTTGCTGCCTTTTTACCTGAGCTGCAAAAAGGCTTACCTGTTGATAGCAAGTACAAGCAAGAAGTACCAGGATCAGATGCTGACTTAAATGCCTACGATGTTGTTTATTATGCTGGGCACTCAAATGCCGGCAGTAAAACCATTGCAATTAACTTACCAAATGATGAGCAAGTACAGCTAGAAAAAGGCACACGTCGCTTACAGCTTAAAAATGCAATGCGAGCGAAGTTTGATAAAATTTTAGTTCCTATCGCAGAGCAGTTAATTGTGCCAGAGCAACGTAAACATATTACCTTTGATGCATTTTTTGCTAACACTATGTTCCATGAAGTAGCTCACGGTTTAGGAATTAAAAACACCATAACGGGTAAAGGTACTGTTCGCCAATCACTTCAAGAGCACGCTAGCGCCTTGGAAGAAGGTAAAGCCGATATTCTTGGTTTATACATGGTTGAACAGTTACTTAAAAAAGGTGAAATCACTGAAGGAACGTTAGAAGATTACTACACCACTTTTATGGCGGGTATTTTCCGCTCAGTGCGCTTTGGTGCTTCAAGTGCACATGGTAAAGCAAATATGATCCGCTTTAACTTTTTTGCTCAAGAAGGTGCCTTCTCTAAAAATGAAGACGGCTTGTATAGCATCAACATGGATAAAATGGGCGACGCTATGGCTAAATTATCGCGCCTTATTTTAACCCTGCAAGGTGACGGTGATTACGAAAAAGTAGATCAACTGATTGCGACTCATGGCGATATTAAAGCGGAACTTGCTAAAGATTTAGAAAAGTTAAGCAAAGCGAACATCCCTGTAGATGTGACCTTTAAACAAGGTAAAGATGTGCTTGGCCTTAATTAATAAAAGCTAACCACATAAAAAAAGCGTTACACTGTAACGCTTTTTTTATCTAGGGTCTGTTGACCTTTGCGGATTAAAATTTGTTCAAACTAGGGGCGATTTAATCGCGGCGCGAGGTTTGCAACCTAGTGGGCTAAGTAAAAACCGAGCAAAGCTTCCGCGTCCTGCTCTCGCCCCTTACCTACATCCATGTAGGCAACAAAGAGTAAATCGCCCCTAGGCAGAACCCTTCGGGCAGCGCCTGTTTGGCATTGATGCTGCGTTATCGCCTATTTATGGGGAATAACCACACCAGATAGGCTCTGCCTTGCCTAAATACCAAACAGACTGCTGCAAATTCAACCTTGAAAGGTCAACAGACCCTAATTACTTATCAGTCTAATTATTTATCACTCATCACTTTACGAACAACCGGCTCAAGGCTTGCCATTCCCCACTGCTTACCGGTTTCAATCGCAGACTCAATATCAGCGCCTTGTTGATGAGCTGAAATAGCCATTAGCGCACCAACACGATTACTGCTCGCACAATGAACAACCACTGACTCACCTTTAAGTTCTTCTAAAAGGCTAGCTAATCGTTTTGCATTGTCGATGTTTACATCTTGTGCACCTGCAATAGGAATTGCGTGATAGCTCATTCCTAAAGAATTGACTAACGCGCCTTCATCCCAGTCTTGCTCATCTGCTGCACGTAAATTAATAACATGCTTAACATTAGCTTGTGACAGTTGCTTAAACTGCTCATCAGTCGGTTGCGCTGCTGAAAAAACTAAGTTGTTATGTGCTGCAAAGTTTTTAATATTAGCGTTATTTACCACATCTATAGCTACTGGCTGCTCGCCCGCTATCACTGCTGACACTGCAATCGCTGCAATAAATACACTTGTACAGAGTTGTTTGATTAATTTCATACTATCCCCTCAAAGTAACTCATTTTGATTTTTAAAAATGCGCTTTTAATTGCTCTATCTGCTCATTAGTATAAGGCACACTCGGAAACTTGCCCCATACCGGCGCAGGCCACGCAATATCTGTTTTAAAACGCGCGATATGATGAATATGTAGTTGTGGCACCATATTACCCAATGCGGCTACATTTAACTTATCAGGATTAAACACCTCCATTAACAAATGACTGAGTTTCGCTGACTCGTGTAAATAAGTAATTTGTTGCTGCTCGGTTAAATCAATAATCTCTTTTAAACCCGCTATTCTGGGGACCAATACAAACCAAGGATATTGGCTGTCGTTTAATAGCAACACCTTACAAAGTGGCCAATCAGCCAGTTCAATACAATCTCTTTTCAGTTCAGGTGCTAAGGTAAATGATGTTTTGCTCATGTTAAAGTCCTTAGATTATTTTACCGCACACTTTATAGCATTTAGTTGCAGTTGCACACGCTTGTGCTTTACCATCGAGATAATTTTATGTAAGTAAAGGCAATCCTGTGTTAAAAAAACTAAAACACCTCTCACTGGCAATTCCCCTACTCGCGGGCGCATTAAGCGCAGAAGCTGAGCCGCTAACGCTTGAGCGTATATTTGATGATCCGAGCTTAGCAGGCAAATCTCCGGTACAACTTAAGTTTTCGCCTGATGGTAGCCGGGTTACCTACTTACAAGGTAAAACCGATGACTATAACCGCTACGATTTATGGGAATATAATTTAAAAGATAATACCAACCGGTTGTTAGTTGATTCGGCGCAGTTATTTTCAGGCCCAGAAAATCTCTCCGATGAAGAAAAAGCACGCCGCGAACGCCAACGTATTTTTGGAAAAGGCATCCTTGAATATAAATGGTCAAAAGATGGGAAAGCACTGTTATTCCCTCTTAATGGCGATCTTTATTACTATGACTTAGATGCTAAAAATAGTAAAAAGCTGACTAACACAGACGCATTTGAAACCGATGCGCGTTTCTCTCCAAAAGGAAATTTCGTATCCTTTATCCGAGAGCAAAACCTATATGCACTAGAGCTGGTTTCAGGTAAAGAAATTCAGTTAAGTAAAGATGGCGGTGGCGTAATTAAAAACGGCATGGCCGAATTTGTGGCGCAAGAAGAAATGAGCCGTATGACCGGTTATTGGTGGGCAAATGATGAATCTAAAATCGCCTTTACTCGCGTTGATGAAAGCCCTGTTCAAGAAGCGATTCGTAACGAAATTTATGCTGATGAAGTAAAACTATTTAACCAGCGTTATCCATTTACTGGCACCAATAATGTTGACATTCAACTTGGGGTGGTAAAGCTTAATGATCAAGCAGTTGACTGGATTGACTTAGGCGACGATAAAGATATTTATATTGCCCGCGCTAAGTGGCTAAACGACAGCAATACGCTCTCTTATCAATGGCAAAACCGCTCGCAACATAACTTAGAACTACGTTTTTACAACACTAAAACAAAACAGCAAACCGTTGCTTTAACTGAAAAAAGTGATACCTGGATCAACTTGCATTTTGACCTTGAATTTTTAAAAGATAAAAAGCATTTTGTATGGGCCTCAGAGCGAGATGGATTTAAGCACCTTTATTTATATCGTAATAACGGCCAACTTATCCGCCAGATTAGCGCAGGTGATTGGGTCGTAGATAGCCTAAAAGGGATAGATGAAAAAAATGGCGTTGTTTACTTTGCTGCACGTAAAGATACCCCGCTAGAGAGCCATTTATACAGTGCGCCTTTATTTAAAAAAGGGGCTATGAAGCGCATTACTGAAAAAGGCCAATACCATAATGTCGTTCTAGCGAAAGATAATAAAACTTTCATTGATAATAGCTCATCGGTTAATAAGCCAAATTCAGCTGCACTGCGCAAAATTAATGGTGAGTTTATTACGTGGCTTGAAGAGAATAAGCTTGATGACTCTCACCCACTTACCCCGTATCTAACTGATTTAGCCCAGCCCGAATACGGAACAATTACCGCTGAAGACGGCCAAATTATGCATTACCGTTTATTTAAACCAGCAAACATGGCAAAGGGTAAAAAGCATCCGGTTATTGTAAACGTTTACGGTGGTCCTCATGCTCAGCGAGTAACCAATAGCTGGCGCAGCAAAAACTTATACTTTCAATACATGGCGCAACAAGGTTATGTAATTTTTCAACTCGATAACCGAGGCTCTTACAATCGCGGTAAAAAGTTTGAAGATGCGATTTATAAGCACTTAGGCGTTGTAGAAGTGGCGGATCAAATTAAAGGCGTTGAGTTTTTACGTACCCTTGATTACGTAGACCCTGCTCGCATTGGTATTTATGGCCACAGCTATGGCGGTTACATGGCGCTGATGACTATGTTTAAAGCAGGCGATTACTTTAGCGCGGGTGTATCTGGTGCTCCGGTTACCGACTGGGCTCTATACGACACCCATTACACCGAGCGCTATTTAGGTCACCCTGATACTAACGCAAAAGGTTATACCGACAGTGCGGTGTTCCCATACGCTGAAGGCTTAAAAGGCCCATTAATGATTTACCATGGTATGGCCGATGACAACGTATTATTTACCCATGCCACTAAATTGTTTAAACAGCTGCAAGATAACAATCAACAGTTTGAAATGATGACTTACCCGGGTTCAAAACATAGCCTTCGCGGTAAACAAGTTCAAACTCATTTACATCAAACTATTACAAACTTCTTTAACCGTAATTTTAATACAAACTAACTAATATTGGATTAATTATTCGACTAAAGGCTGATACAAGTATCAGCCTTTTTTTATGCAAATAAGCTATATTGAAACGTCAACAAACAATAATAAAATTCACTTTAAGCGTCTGTTAAATAAAAGTCCGGCCTTTTCTCTTTATTGTATTCACGCAAACTAGCTAACAAAGTCAGTATTAAAAATACAATATAAGGAAAATAAAACCGTATTAGCCTATATTTTAACTATGCTTATTTAAGAGAAATAATGCTCTGATACGGGAATAAATTTATGCCAAACCTTCGTCGTTTTACTATATTTCAACGTCTAGCCATTTTGGTAGGAATTGTGATTTTTGGTTTAATTGTATTGAGTATTTCGAGTTTGAGTAATCAATATAAATCGCTTAAAAATGAGCAATATCTAAAAACTAAAAATGTGGTGGAAACTGCATATAGCACCATTACACACTACGCAGCGCTTGAACAAAACCAAACACTCACCCGCGCACAAGCACAATCTCAAGCGATGGCCTCAATACGCTCATTGCGTTACGATGATACTAACTATTTTTGGATCAACAATTATCAGCCAGCCATGGTAATGCACCCAATTAAACCAGCCCTTGAAGGGAAAGATTTAACGAATAATAAAGACCCTGATGGCACCCCTTTGTTTGTTGAAATGGTTGATGTTGTTAAAAAATCCGGCGAAGGCTATGTGCCTTACAAGTGGCCAAAACCCGGCAGCGACAAACCCGTAGATAAAATTGCGTATGTAAAAGGCTTTAATCAATGGCAATGGATCATCGGCTCGGGCGTTTACCTTGATACCATAGACAACACCTTTTCGCTGCAACGTACTATTATCGTTATCAATGTAATGATTATGATCGTCGTTGTCGTACTTTTTAGCTACTTTATTGGTCGCAGTATTTTAACGCCGACTCGTTTAGCAGCAGAAATGATGAAAGATATCTCTCAAGGTGAGGGGGATTTAACCCGTACTCTTAACGAAAATGGCAATGATGAAATATCTCAGCTGTCGCGGTCATTT
This sequence comes from Pseudoalteromonas sp. G5_S1_54_S4, assembly GCF_054968565.1. NCBI lineage: Bacteria > Pseudomonadati > Pseudomonadota > Gammaproteobacteria > Alteromonadales > Pseudoalteromonadaceae > Pseudoalteromonas > Pseudoalteromonas sp. G5_S1_54_S4. The sequence goes on from NZ_JBQKUL010000020.1 coordinate 37,038, forward strand.
AACTTATTTGTATCCAAAATTAGAGAGTCTTTGGTGCTGGTTGCCAAAAGCGCAAACGATGTCAACGAGCACGCCCATACAGTCGATGATTCTAGCAAAACCAGCCAATCATTCATTGAACTTCAAAACGACAGCTCAACCCAAGTAGCCGCGGCAATGGAGCAAATGACTCATCAAATTCATGATGTTAGCCGTAATGCCGAAGCTGCTGAGCAAGCCGCAAATGATGCTGCTAGTAATGCATCAACGGGTAAAAATGTAGTGTCGAAAACCATTACCGCCATTGAAACCCTCTCTAGTAATATAGAAACCGTGAGCAAAGTGACCGCCGACCTTGCTCAAGAGAGTAATAATATTGGCTCAGTACTTGATGTTATTAGAAGCATTGCTGAACAAACCAATCTGTTAGCGCTAAACGCAGCTATTGAAGCTGCAAGAGCAGGTGAACATGGAAGAGGCTTTGCAGTTGTAGCCGATGAAGTAAGAACACTTGCCAGCCGGACAGGTAAAAGCACTGATGAGATTCAAGCTATGATAGCTAAGCTGCAAGAAGGGGCTAAAGCTGCAGTTGAAGCGGTAAAATCTAGCCAAGAGATTTCTATTTCTACGGTTGAACAAGCCTCTTCAGCTAATGCATCACTTGATGAAATAGACAGGCTGGTATCGGTGATCACCGATATGAACGGCCAAATTGCTCGCGCCACAGAGCAGCAAACATCAGCCGCAGACGAGGTGAATTTAAGAATTAACGATTTATCACAATCTACAGAGCAATCATTGGGTAACACCAAAGATTTAACTCACGCTAGCGACAAACTCAAACAAAGCAGTGTTGAGTTATCAAGCGTGGTATCGCGCTTTAAGCTTAGTTAACCTGAACTCCGGATAATAAATATCTTCCACCAATTAAAAAGCCCTGATTTTCAGGGCTTTTTAGGATTATTTATAGAAAATTATAAACAATAGCGGGCAAATAAACTGCTAACTGCCGCTGCAGTTGGTTTACCATGTTGCCAGTCGCCGCCTTCAACGCCACTACCAGCAATATCCATATGTACATAAGGAAGTGGTAAAGTAGATTCATTTCCATGCTTATTTAATCCACCTACCACAGCTAAAAATGCCATAGGGAATTGATGGCCGCGCGCTGTGACAGCAGAAGCCGCATTATTACTAGAAAGCACATCGTCAGCTAAAGTGCGTGGTTTTATAAAATCATAATCTTCACGGCGTGAACGCGACACTTCAGCACCGTCAGCCCATAAATCACCACAATCGGCTAATTGGCGTGAAATATTAGCACTACGCGCGGGCCCATTTTCTACATAAGCACCATAAGGCCCCATCGCGCGCGCAGCGTGCCCTGTTAAGGTTGCCACTGTAAACAACGTTGGATTTATTTCATTTTTAGCTAAGTCTTTCATTTCACTAAGTAAATCACCCATAGCTAAACGCCCTTCGGCATCGGTATTACCAATACGTACTCGCACACCTTCACGGCTAGTAATTATTTCATCAGGGACAAAACAATCTGAACCAATAGAGTTGCGTACAACCGCTAAAAAGGCAATCACTTTAACTCCTTTAGGCTGATAATCGGCTACTGCTTTCATAAATCCAGCAACCGAGGCCGCACCGCCTTTATCGCGGCTCATGCCCGCCATAAAACCACCGACTTTTAAATCTGCACCGCCCGTGTCATAGACTAAACCTTTACCAACAAACATCAGTGTTCGGGTTACTTCGCCCTCAGGCACGTATTCAAGTTTAACAACGCGTGGATGATGACGCTCTACCGCATACGATGCGCGAGCAACGGTACTTAGCATGGGGTAATGCTTATCAATGGCAGCTAAATCATCAATCACATCAACGCTCACCGCACTGTTTTCAAATAACTCAGTACAATAATCAGCAAAACGTGGGGGAGCCATGCGTTCAGGCTCGGTGCCACATAAATCACGTGCGGCATATTGCCCCGCAGCTAACGCATTGACTGCTTTGATTGTTTGCTCATTGGCATCAATTAAGCCTATTTGAGTAATAGGTTCAATACCTTGACCATGAAACTCACGCGCTTCTAGGGGTTGCCATAATGCTTGGCATGCGCCTAAGTAAGCCACTTCAAGAGCATGTTGATAACGGCTATCCGTATTTAAAGCGGGTAAATAAATAGCAGGGTTAACACTACCTGATGCTTTTGCCTCATTAATGGCTAATTTGGCTGCATCAAAATAACGACGAACGTCGTCATAATCTCTGTTTAAAGGGCCTGTTGGCGCTAACACGACACGTTTACCGGCAATCACTAACAAGGTGACTTGATTGCCTATGCGAGAGTCTACTTGGGCTTGGTCTAAAATTGCATCACGCAGTGGCGTATTTGGTAAATGAGAAAAGTCGTTGCTGATAATAATAAGTGCATCATGCGATGTACAATCTAGGCTTGCACTTACCGGCTTAGCCAGTACTGCTTTTGGATATGCCATAAAAAAGGATCCTGTTAGAAAACGTAGTCCCTATTATTATTTATTTAGCAATTTATAACCAGTGAACTGCGATAACCTGCTTACTTACTGGCAACTTGGAGTTACACGTTTTACACATCTAAAATACTGAGCTGTAAATTATGCTCTGGTTGATTTTTAATACCCACGCCAATTCCTAATAAGCGCACCGGTTGTTGTAATCCACGTTGATAGGCTTTGGCGAGTAACTCTTTAAAAATAGCCGTGTTTAATTGATGCGCAGCTTGATCTGCTGAGGTCACTACAAAATTAGCAAATTTAACTTTAACACTTAATTTATTAATTTTATGTTGTAGTTGCTGTTTATTTAATCGAACCAAGAGTTCATCTAACAGTTGCGGTAATTGTTCAAGGCATTCATCTAGGCTGTTTTTGTTGTATTCATAAGTATGTTCCACACTCAATGACTTACGTACCCGCTCGGTGGAAACGCGCCCTATATGCTCACCCATGCACTTTTGATATAACGACACACCAAAATTACCCACATGCTGTTGCATCCAATTAGCCCCTTTTTCGCGCACATCTTGCCCCGTGTATAACCCTTTTAAATTAAGCTTTTCTAGAGTTACTTTACCCACTCCAGGAATTTTACCTAATGGCAATTGGGCTAAAAACGAGTCAACCTGCTCAGGCAATACCACAAATTGCCCATTAGGCTTATTTTCATCACTGGCTATTTTGGCAATAAACTTTATTGGGGCAATACCTGCAGATGCAGTCAGTCCTGTGGTATTAAAAATATCGGCACGAATTTGCTCAGCAATTAACGTTGCACTGCCCTTAAAAGCAGTACTGTGAGTTACATCTAAATATGCTTCATCAAGCGAAAGAGGTTCTACAAGGTCAGTATAGCGGTTAAAAATGGCGCGGATCTGTGTTGATACTTGTTTATAAACAGCCATTCTGCCAGGCACAATAACTAAGTCAGGGCAAAGCTGTTTGGCATGATAGTTAGACATAGCAGAGCGCACCCCATACTCTCTAGCAATATAGTTAGCGGTAGAGAGCACTCCACGGCGACTATTTCCGCCAATTGCCAGCGGTACGCTTGCAAGCTTAGGATTGTCGCGCATTTCTACGGCCGCATAAAAGCAGTCCATATCTATATGAATAAACTTTTTCATCACACAATAACAACTGTTTATTTATACAGCCATTATTGTGGAATCACTTTTAATTAGCAAGCATGTTATTGCTTAAAAAGAGCGTTTACTTTTCTTTGGCTTATTAAAACAATACATCCAAAATAAAATTTCTAAAGAAAAGCCTAATAAAATCAAAACAATTGCCCCAGCCTCATTACCCATAGCGTAACAAGTAAACGACGCTATAAAAACGGTGCATGCCAATAACCAATTAATTATATTCTGCATAGTTATCTCCTTGTGTGTTAATAGTTACTATAGCCATGAATTTAAAGAGGTACAATTTTTACTCAATGGTTTTTATTTAGCACTGTTGTTCTTTTAAGGTTAAGGTTTGTTCAATCTGAGGCAGTTTACTCACGGCGCGAGGTTTATAGCCTAATTGTTTAAATAAAAAAGGCGCAAAGCTTCCATGTCCTGCTTACGTCCCTTATTTACATCCATGAGGGCAATACAGAATAGCTCCACCCCTAGTTATAATTCCCTTGAGCTCATCCGACCATATTGCTAATCTAAATGCTTTAAAATTAAGAGCAATAAATACATGGAAACGTTTAAACAACAATACCCTATTCATACCGATATCACTGTGGCATGGGGCGATATGGATGCCCTACAGCATGTTAATAACTGTGTTTACCTGCGTTATTTTGAAATAGCCAGAATCGATTTTTTAAATAAATTAAATTTATTTGATACCATCAACTCAAAAGCTACGGGGCCTGTGATCAGTGAAAATAATATTCGCTATAAGCGTCCAGTTACCTTTCCCGACACATTGAGCGTAGGTATTACCATTAGTGATATTAAATCTGACCGCTTTGTAATGAACTACAGTGTGTTTAGTCATGCGCAAAACGCGATAACAACCACAGGCATGTCAAAAGTGGTGATGTTTGACTTTAAAACAGGCCAAAAAGCCACGATCACTGAGCCATTGTTATCGGCTTTAAAAGCAAACTCTCAAACCGAATAATTAGGATTAGCAATGCAATATAGTCAATTAGGCAGTAGTGGTGTTAGCGTTTCAAGAGTGTGTTTAGGTAGCATGACCTGGGGAGTACAAAACACTCAGCATGATGCCGACCAACAGATAGCCTATGCGCTTGAGCAGGGTGTGAACTTTATTGATACAGCAGAAATGTATGCTGTTCCTCCCTCTCCCGATACCTACGGTAAAACAGAAGAAATTATAGGCAATTGGATAGCACGTAATTCACAAAAACGAAAAGACATTGTTATTGCAACTAAAATTGCCGGTAATGGGCTTTCTTGGGTACGTGATGGCGGTGATATTACTCGCCAAGCTGTTATTGATGCCGTTGATCAGTCTCTAAAACGCTTACAAACAGATTATATTGACTTATACCAATTACATTGGCCAAATCGTCGCACTCCTCATTTTGCAAGGCAATGGCCTGGTATGCTTAAATTTACCGAGGTAGATGCAAAACAACACACCGCTGATATGCTTGATATTTTAGAGGGGTTAGATGCGTGTGTTAAAGCAGGAAAAATTAAGCATTGTGGGCTTTATGATGATACGCCTTGGGGAATTAGCCAATTTTTAAATTTATCAAAAGAGCATAACTTGCCAAAAATGGTGTCTATCCAAAACGAGTTTAGCCTAGTACATGCCAAAGATTGGCCTTATTTAATAGAACAATGTGTACATGAAGATATTGCTTATTTACCTTGGTCACCATTGGCCGCAGGGCTATTAACCGGTAAGTACCTAAATGGAGCGCGCCCTGAAGGCTCTCGCTGGACATTTATGCAGCGTAACGGTATTTTTCGTGATACGCCACAATCACAACAGGCGACCAAAGAGTATGTTGAACTTGCCCATGCACACACTATCACCCCAGCTCAATTAGCGCTGGCTTGGTGTAATCAAGTTGATGGAGTCACATCATCCATTATCGGCGCCACCACTATGGCGCAATTAAAAGAAGACATTGATGCGTTTGACCTAACACTGAGCGATGACGTGTTATCAGCGATTGATATCATATTCAGAAAGAACCCAATGCCTTACTAATGAAATTAAGCAAAGAGTAAATGTTATTCAATAATGTTGATTCTTTGCTATTCTTTATGTTTATTTTTTAAGCGCTAAGGTATAATTAAATACAGTCATTTAATAAAGAATTATCAGCTTTTTATGGATACAGCTCGTTATTTCTGCCTGCTATTTTTAATATTCTCGAGTAACAGTATTAGCCAATCTAAAAATCAGCTCACTGAAATTTTATGGCTACAAAGCAATACACCACCTTTTCACTTAGACTCAGAGAATACTCAAATGGGCTTGTGTGACAATTTAACTAAGCAACTTATCAGTAGTATAAAGGATGTAAAACATACTCGATTATTTGTTCCACAAAAACGAATTAATAAATATATCAAAGAAGGCAAAAATGTCTGCTTTCCATGCGTAATCCATAAAAAGAGCACCAACGAAGTCTATACATACTCACGCCCTACCTCTATCTACCCTGAGTTTAGTATTATTACAACTAACCAAAAAGCAGAAACACTTACTAAAGCACATGGTAATCCTATAAATTTAATTAGTTTACTTAGCGATGAACGCTTTACCTATGGACAAGCCGCAGCACGACGTTTTTCACCACACATAAATATGATTATTGAAAACTCTTTGAGCCATCATAACGTGTCCTTGAGCTTAAGTAGTGATAATGAGAGTGGCGTTGTGATCGATAGGTTGAGGCATGGCTTTTTAGACTACTCGCTCGATTACCCTTTTATGGCCAGTTACTTTAACCAGCAACAACACCCTATAAAAATCGTTAGCATACCCATAGCTCAAAATACGCGCTCATTAATCAAAGGAGCTGTAGGCTGTGCGACTAATGCGCCTAATGATTTTGCTAATCAGGCAATTAAGAAAATTAATGCGGCATTAGAAAGTGCCATACTAGAATCAGCGGCTCATCAACTAAGCCAGCGACACTGGCTAAGTGAACATATCGATAATTTTGATAAACAATATTATCAACACATAATTAACTTTGACTCACAGACCAATGATGCTCCAATAAACACTGCTGACCAGAATAAAGAGCAACGTTGAACTCTCGTCCAGTACTAACCATCCCTACGCCAGCAGGCGTGCCAGTCATAATAATGTCGCCTTCTTCGAGGCTCATAAACTGACTAACCTCAGCCAATATTTGTGCAGGTTGGTGCAACATAAGTTGGCTATCACCATGTTGAACCGGCTTGCCATCAATATGTAATTCAAATATAAACGATGTCATCTCTGGCGTTAACTCAATAAAATCACTAAATAATGCTGAGCCATCGAATGCTTTAGCACGTTCCCACGGCAAGCCCTTTTCTTTTAAACTGCTTTGCAAAGCTCGCTTAGTCAAATCAAGTCCAATCCCTACGCCTGCAAGCTGCTTATTTTTTATCACAAAGCATAATTCAGTTTCATAATGCAACGTATCACCGTTATGGGAAGAGAGTAAGGTATTAGTGATCGCGCTATTAGGCTTATTAAAAATTACCATTTGCTCAGGGTGTTCGTTGTTTAATTCAGCAATATGCGCACTGTAATTGCGCCCCACACAGACTATTTTTGAAGGTTGTATGCTCTGAGAGGCTAGTTTTATATGATTCATTTTCTCACCTGTTAATTACATAACGCATTTAATATTTTGGCATACTCTCAAATTATTAACGCAAAAGCGAATGCAGTTTATCATATTTATGTGACTACTACTGAGCTGAAAATAACCAATCACATAGAATGGAATAAAAGTAAGAAGGGACTAATTTGGCAGGTTTTTGTACTACGCTTTTAAAATAAAAAGCAGGTACTCTCAGTACCTGCTTATTGATAGATTATTGACTACTTACAAGTAACACTACCTTGCTCGGCAGCATTTGCTGTAATAACCAGCTTAGCAATAGATACATGCCAATCACCTTGCGTGCTTAACTGCCAAGGGGTGAACACTTGTGCTAAGTCAACACCTTGCTCTGCAAAACAACTTAAGTTGATGTTTAATGTTTGCCATTGACCTGATTGCTCAAGGTTATCAGTAATATCAAACTTACCCTGACAACTCTCACCACACCCCATACCAACCCATAACGGACTAGCCGCGGCTTTATCTACTTTAATTTGTATTTGCAGTTGGCCATTACTCTCAACGTATGAGCGTAAGTCAGATGGAAATGCCGCGGCTAAATTAACCCCAGCCATTGCTTGGCCATTAAAACGAATAGCGCGTGCATCTTCTTGCACCTCTTTATCAAATGTTTGGATGCTCACCGCACCTAATGACTCGCGACTGCTCGCCACCGTTTTTTGTTGCTCGCCACTTTTTAAAACCAGTGACCACGGTGCTTTAATTGCACGCTCAAACAATACTAAATCATCCAGTTTTTCAGTCTGTTGAGTTTGCTCCACCAAGTCATCTTTTAAGACATTACTATCGTTGTAAGTTAAACCAAAACCATAAGGAAGTAATGGGCTGTAAGCTTCGTCGTTACGGTTTTCATTATCAATTGGATTATTAGGCCAGGAAAACGATAGCTTGCCTTTAAAGTCATGATTAATTGAACCGTCTGCATTTTTAAACAAGACATCGCTAATAGCATCGCCTTCACTACCTGGAAGCCAAATAGCAACGAACGCATCACTGGCGTTAAGCTCAGCATTAACCCACATAGGGCGACCGCTTATAAATAATGAAACAACAGGGATTCCCGCATCTTTAAACTTACGCAGTAGCGCTAAGTCGCTTTTATTACCGCGCTGGTATTCGAGGTTATCAACATCACCATTACCCTCTGCGTATGGTTGCTCACCAAACACCACAATGGCGACATCAGGGCGTGCTGTATATTCCCCTTCAACGCTCAGCGCTGCACTGCCACCAGCTTGCTCTACAGTATCTTTAATACCTGCATAAATAGAGCTGCCACCAGGAAAATCACTGTTTTTATTACCTGTACCTTGCCACGTAACGCTCCAACCACCCGACTGCATACCTATGTTATCAGCCCCTATGCCTGCAACTAATACGTTGGTTTTAGGTGATAATGGCAGTAACTGCTGCTTATTTTTAAGTAATACTAAAGACTCGCGTACAGCCTGTTTAGCCACTGCACGGTGATCGCTACTACCAATAATTTCAGTTTTTCCAGACAGGGGGCGCTTCGCAGGGCTTGGTTTATCAAATAACCCTGCACGCATTTTAACGCGTAAAATACGCGTTACTGCATCATTAATTCTACTGAGTGGGATTTCACCGCTATTAGCTTGGTTAACCAAGTTGCTAAATAATGGTTTCCACTCATCCGGTGCCATGTATACGTCTAAGCCCGCATTAGCCGCTTGAGCACAGTTACTATTAGAACAACCTTTAACCTGCCCGTGGCCATTCCAGTCACCGACAACAAAGCCATCAAAACCCATCTTATCTTTAAGCACATCGGTCAGTAAATATTTACTGCCGTGAATTTTTTCACCATGCCAGCTATTAAACGAGGCCATTACCGTTTGTGCACCTGCACCTAAACCACCAACATAACCTTGAGCATGAAGCGCAAATAATTCTTCTTCAGAGGCGATATTATTACCTTGATCATCGCCATTCACAGTACCGCCATCACCTAAAAAATGCTTAACCGTACTGACTACACGCGTATCTGACAAAAAGTCTTCATCAACAGCGCCTTGTAAGCCTTTAACAATTGAGGCTGAATACGCTTTTACTATTTCAGGGTCTTCAGAGTAGCCCTCGTAAGTGCGACCCCAACGATCATCTCGCACTACGGCAACCGTAGGTGCAAATACCCAGTCAATACCGGTAACCATAACTTCACGCGCCGTTGCTGCGGCAATTTTTTCAATAAGTTCAGGGTTGTTCGCCGCCCCTAAACCAATATTATGCGGAAACAAAGTCGCACCAATCACATTGTTGTGTCCATGTACCGCATCGGTGCCCCACATTGTAGGAATCGTGCTGCCATCGAGGGAATCATCAATAGACGCTTGATACATCTTTTCAGCTAAATCAACCCAGTCTTCCGGGGTTGCATGTTTATTGTTATTTGGAAACGAGCCACCGCCGTTTAAATAGGAGCCAAAGCCATATTTACGCATATCTTCAACCGTAATATGACGAATTTCAGGTTGGATCATTTGCGCTATTTTTTGCTCTAGCGTCATGCTCTTTAACATATCTGCGATTTTTTGCTCCATTTGAGCATCGCTTTTAATACCGGTTTCTATTGTTGGCCAAATTTCTTTTTGATTTGTCGCATCGCTAGCACTGTTAGAGGGTTGCGAACAACCGCTGCTGGTTATTGCTGCTAGCATCAGTGCAGTGACTGAAAAAGTTCGTTTAATAATCATAGCATTCACCTAAAACTTAAAGACGAGTTGACGTTGTTTTTTTTGCACCAAACAGCGCGAAGTAAGTAATATATAAATAGCAGCCAATAGGCAGTATAAGCGCTAACTGCACACCGATATTGTCAGCCAGCATACCTTGTAGTAATGGAATAATAGCTCCACCTACAATCGCTAAGCATAAAATACCCGACCCCTGTGAGGTGTATTTACCCAAGCCTTGAAGCGCTAAACTAAAAATAGTAGGGAACATAATAGAGTTACACAGACCAACCAATAAAATAGCCCACATAGCGAGTGACCCTTGACCTGTCATTGCAATTAATACTAACACACCGGCCAAAATACCATGACAAGCTAACACCTTGGCTGCATTTAATTTTTGCATAATCGCAGCGCCAGCAAATCGCCCTATCATTGCACCTGCAAAATAATAGCTAATATAATGTGCAGCTTGTTGCTCTGGTAAACCTGCAATATGGTCAAGGGTTAAAAAGCCGACTAAAAAGCTACCAATCGCAACTTCAGCACCTACATAAACAAAAATACCAATAGCGCCCAAAATAAGATGGCGATATTTCCAAACACTGCCTAAGTCAACAAACTCAGTGTCACCTTGATTTTCAGCTTCACTATCAATCGCTTTACCGAGTTTAGGTAACTTCAAAAAAGCAAAAATAATAGCCAGTGTCAGTAAACTTGCACTGAGCATTAAGTAAGGGAACTTAACTTGTTCGGCTGTAGCTTGACTAATTTCAGACAAAATCAACCAACTACCAAATAATGGCGCAACCGTTGTTCCTAAAGAGTTAAAAGCTTGGGTCATGGTTAAACGCGAAGACGCTGTTTTTGCAGGCCCTAATACGCTTACATAAGGGTTAGCAGAGACTTGTAAAATAGTGATCCCTGAAGCAAGCACAAATAAAGCAAGTAAAAATAGTTCGTAAACATGTGCCTCTGCAGCGGGGTAGAATAATGCACACCCTATCGAAGCGACAACCAAACCAACAACAATACCAAATTGGTAACCTATTTTACTAACGAGTTTTCCTGCAGGAATTGACATAACAAAGTAGGCACCAAAAAAACAAAATTGTACCAACATTGCTTGGGTGTAATTAAGGGAGAACATTCCCTTTAAATACGGAATTAAAATATCGTTCAGGCAAGTAAGAAAACCCCACATAAAAAACAAGGTCGTAAGCGATGTTAACGCAAAGGTGTGTGTAGACCCTGGTTTTTGGCTGTTTTCTACTGCCGGTAGTGGCTGTGTGATATGTGCCATAGTATAATCTCTAATTATTTATAATTATCAGATTGTTACCTCTATTTAATTGCGTTTAGTAAAACTTAAAAAGCAGATAATAGTTGCAACACCAAATGTAAGCGCTTACATTTATAGCATACAGAGAAAATTTATCAATTTATTTACAAATAATATTGTAAGCGCTTACATTGCTGTATTATACCATTTCTATTGCTTAGCTAATTACGGTAAAGCGCATTATTATTGCAAGCTTAAGGACGTATCTCATTGTGTTTAAAACAATTTATTTGCCAGGCACGTCAGCCCTTTTAAAATCGCCGTTTATTTTTGGTGTTGCCACGGCCTCTTTTCAAATAGAGGGAAGCCACAACACGCGATTGCCATGTATTTGGGATACTTTTTGTAGCAAACCAAACACCATTGCAGATAACAGTAACGGTAATCACGCCTGTGAGCATGTAAAATATTGGCAACAAGACGTTCAAATGATTGCCGATTTAGCCGTTGATGCCTATCGACTTTCTATTTCTTGGCCCCGCGTTTTACACCAAGATGGAAGTTTAAACATTCAGGGCATGGCGTTCTATAAGTCATTACTACAGGCTCTTAAAGCACGCAATATTAAAACTTATGTCACTTTATATCACTGGGATTTGCCACAACATTTAGAAAACAACGGTGGTTGGCTAAATCGCGATACCGCGTATCAATTTGCTCATTACGCTCATATAGTAACTCAGCAACTAGAGGGCTTAGTGGATTCTTATGCGACCTTAAACGAACCGTTTTGTAGTGCCTACCTAGGCTATGAAATAGGGGTACATGCACCAGGCATAAAAAGTCAAAAAGCAGGACGCCAAGCGGCGCACCACTTATTACTCGCTCATGGACTTGCGATGCAAGTGATACGCAAAAACTGCCCTAAGATAGAGGCCGGTATTGTGCTTAATTTTAGCCCTGCCTATCCATTTACTCCTGACGATGAACGCGCTGCTAAATTAGCCGATGACTACCATAACCAGTGGTATATTCAAGCAGTGCTGGAAGGCCGCTACCCTGAAGTGATTAAGGAGCTTGCAAATGATGCAAAACCTGATGTTGCAAATGGCGACATGGCAATTATTAGCCAAAAAATCGATTTTTTAGGGGTTAATTACTATACTCGTATCCATTACAAAAATACGCCAGATCATTGGTTTAGCGAAGCTCCTTTAGAGAATATTGCCACCACTGATATGGGCTGGGAAATATACCCACAGGGATTGTGTGAACTCCTACTTTCATTAAATGATCGTTACACGCTACCCAAAGTATATATAACTGAGAACGGTGCAGCGATGGCCGATGTATTAATAGATGGAAAAGTAGATGACATACATCGTATCAATTACTACCATACACACCTTAATGCCGTTCATAATGCCGTTGAGCAAGGCGTTAATGTGCAAGGCTACTTTGCATGGAGTTTAATGGATAATTTTGAATGGGCCTATGGCTATGAAAAACGCTTTGGGCTAGTCTATGTTGATTACCAAACTCAACAACGCACCTTAAAACAAAGCGCAATTGCGTATCGTGATTTTCTTAAACAGCGCCAAAAATAATAATGAGTGGCTTTTATGCTGAGTAAAAAAGAAAAAATAGCTTATGGCCTAGGTGACACGGCCAGTAATATTATTTTTCAAACCGTAATGCTATTTTTAACCTTTTTTTACACGGACATTTTTGGTATTTCGCCTGCTGTTGTTGGTACCCTTTTTTTAGTCGTCAGAGTCATTGATGCAGTTACAGACCCAATAATGGGCGCCCTGACCGATGCCACTCATACAAAATACGGTAGCTACCGACCTTACCTACTTTGGCTTGCCATCCCCTTTGCTGTTATAAGCGTAATTACCTTTACTACCCCCGCGATGGATGACGGCAACAAAATTATTTACGCGTTCGTTACCTACACCTTGCTAATGTTGGTTTATACCGCAATTAACATTCCTTATTCGGCACTTGGCGGCGTACTCAGTAGCAATCCTAACGAACGGGTATCTATTCAATCATATCGATTTGTGTTTGGCATGCTGGGGGGGTTATTGGTTACGAGCTGCACTTTACCTTTAGTAAAGTGGTTTGGGGAGGGTAATAACGAGTTGGGCTATCAACTCACCATGCTGGTTATGAGTTGCCTTGGTGTAGTGTTATTTCTAATTTGTTTTCGTTACACCAAAGAGCGGGTGATCAATCCACCACATAAATTATCTTTAAAAACACAACTTCACGTTTTATGGCAAAATCAGCCGTTTAAAATATTGTGTATGGCAGCACTGATATTATTGACCAGTATGGTGCTGCGCACGACATTAGCTATTTACTATGTAAAGTATGTTCTTGGAAAAGAAGATTTAATCACCGAATTTGTGACTTTAGGTATGGTCGGTAATATTATAGGCTGTGCGTGTGCGCAACCTTTAAGTAAACGCTTAGATAAAAAAACGGCTTATATTTATCTGCAATATATTTCTGCCATATTGAGCTGTTTTGCTTTTTTTGTCCCTAATGAGCAAGTTTTACTCGCCTTTTTAATGTATTTTTTATGGTGCTTTTTCACTCAAATGGCGACACCTTTATTGTGGGCAAAAATGGCAGATGCTATTGACTACGGAGTTTGGCAAAATGGTCAACGACTCACAGGTTTGGTTTATGCAAGCGTGGTATTTTTTATCAAATTGGGGCTCGCATTAGGCGGCGCTATAGCGGGTTGGTTACTTGCGTATTATCAGTATCAAGCCAATGTAGAATTAAGCGAAGCAACTAAAAGCGGTATTTTAACCTCATTTACACTCTACCCTGCTATTGGCAGTATACTTGTGGCTTTAATAATGACTAAATACAACTTAGATAACAAAACCATAAAAAAAATCACCGCCGATTTAACACAAAAAAGTAATTTGTAACAAGGAATAGTATGGCCACCATTTATGAGGTGTCAAAGCTTGCAGGGGTATCACTTGCCACTGTTTCAAGAGTAATGAACAACAATGCAAACGTAAGTGATGCAACCAGAAAAAAAGTGACTTTAGCGATGGAAGAATTAGGCTACCGCCCAAATTCTATTGCGCAATCGCTGGCCTCTAATTGCTCTAATAGTGCTGGCTTATTGGTTTCTGAGTTAAAAGGTCCTTTTTATGGCCCTATGATGAGCGGCATAGAAAACACCCTCAGAAAACAAGGTAAACACGTTATTATTACCGCAGGGCACAGTGACGCAGAGCGGGAACAACAAGGCATAGAGTTTTTAATTAGCCGTAATTGTGATGCACTTATTTTGCATGTTGAAGCGGTTAGCGATGAATATTTAATAAAGCTGAGCAAAGGTAAAACGCCGTTTGTTTTACTTAATCGCCATATTCCTGAGCTCGCCGATCGCTGTATTATTCTTGATAATGTTAAAGGGGGCTATTTAGCGACTAAATACATTCTTGAGTCTGGTCACAAAAACATTGCTTACATTAGCGGCCCTTTATGGAAAAAAGACGCTCAAGAGCGTTTAAACGGACATAAACAAGCACTTGCTGAACATGCCATTGAGTTTGATGAAAACAGTTTGTATGAAGGTGACTTTATAGAAGATAGCGGCTACGAAGGATTTTCTGCTCTTTATAAAAATAACCCCGCCATTACTGCCTTAGTGTGCGCCAATGACGAAATGGCAACGGGTGCAATGGTCAGTGCCAGAGAGCATGGCATTGAACTACCCGCACAACTTTCAATAATAGGCTACGATAACGTGTTCTTTACCCGCCATGTATACCCCCCTTTAAGCACTATTAATTACCCAATAGATGAAATGGGAAAAGTAGCTGCACAGTGGGTACTGAGCCATGTATATCAAAAAAGCGTACAGCCTATTCAAACTTTATTTCAGCCCGAATTAGTCATACGCCAATCGGTCGTTAATATTACCTAGCTAATTATTATATAAATTGGCAAATAGTGGCGTTAAACAAGTTTACTTAATAGCGCCAAGTTTATTGGTTTAAGCAAAACTTGCTCTATTTCTAGCTGCCTAATGTGTACGGCATCAGGCTCCATTCCACTAATAATAACTCGTTGAATATCAGGATAGTGTTCTTTAATAAACCCAGCAAGCTCTAAACCTGAACCATCGGGTAAATGCATATCGAGTAATACTTTGTCGTAATTACTGTTATGCTCAAGCGTCGCCTTACAGTCTTTGACACTTGTTGCTATATCCGTGTCTACATCCAAACTTTCTAATAATAACTGAGTAATTTGTCCGGCATCAGCATCGTCTTCCACTAATAAAAAACGCTTTATATTAGTATTATGTTTTGGCGCTGGTTGTATCGATGAAACACGTTGTGTTTTTTTCCCCAGCGCTGACTCTAAGCATTGGTAAAGTAAGTTGGAATCCACAGGTTTAGCAATCATATCATCAAACCCTAGCGCGGTTAGTTCGTTATGAATACCTTTCATGGTGGCCGCGGTTAAAGCAATAATCGCCCCTTTAAACCCTAACTTTCTAAGTTCAATGGCAGCTTCTTTCCCACCCATCACCGGCATATGAATATCTAAAAATATGATATCGTAAGCGGCGCGCCCCTCTGCGAGTTGCTTTTTAACCTTATCAAGCGCTTGTTTGCCATTATCAGCATAATCTACATCTGCACCCGCTGAGCCAATTAAATGGCCAACTAACACACGTAAATCGCGTAAATCATCCACCACCAACACTTTACCACTTACTTCGCATGGCGCTACTTTTTGCTGCATGTTGGGGGTTAAATCAAGTTTTAATAAATTGCGCTCTACCTGTCTGATATCACCAGGGTATAAGGAAATGGTAAACGTTGAGCCCTCACCTACATAAGAATCTAATGAAATAGTACCCTGCATACGACTAAGTAGCTCAGAACAAATAGCTAATCCCAAGCCCGCACCACCTACTGAGCGCGACTCTACATCTGCAATTTGCTCAAAAGGCTTAAAGATGAGTGCTTGTTTTTCTGGAGCAATACCCAAGCCTGAATCTTTAATGCTAAAAAAGAGCATTTCACGATCAGCCTCCGTCTCTGTCCATGCGTTAACGATAATTTCGCCTTGCTCGGTAAATTTTATCGCATTATTGATCAGGTTAATGAGAATTTGTCGAACCCGAGTAGCATCTACACGAATAACTAATGGCAAAGGCTCCAGTGATTCAAATTTTAATGATAAACCTTTATCAAGGGCTGATACACGCATTAGCGTAAACACGTCGGCCATTAGACTATCAAGATTAACATCCCCCAAGCTTAGCTCAAGCTTATCGACTGCAATTTTAGATAAATCTAAAACATCATTCAGTAAGCTCAATAAGTGCTTGCCATTACGATAAATAACACCCAACTCATTTTCAGCTTGCTTGCTAAAGTCACTGAGCATAAGTAGTTCGGTATAGCCTAAAATAGACGACAAGGGAGTTCGTAGTTCGTGGCTTAAATGCGCTAAAAAGCGGTCTTTTGAACGGTTTTCAGCCTCCGCTTTTAAACGTTCAACTCGCTCATCTTCTACATCGCGGCGCGCTAAAGCATAACGAATAGAACGGGCAAACCGGCTACCACTCATTTCACTTTTAACTAAGTAATCAACCGCACCAGCATCAAGCGCAGCCGAATCTAGCGCATCGTTAGATTGCCCCGTTAACATGATAATAGGCCCACAAAAGCCATTCTTAATCGCTTGCTTTAAAACACTTAAGCCATCTGAGGCACCTAAGCGATAGTCAAGCAGGCAAATATCATGCTCATTTTTACTTAGTACATGTATTGCCTGCTCAGGAGAGCTTATCCACTCTATGTTAAACACATGGGAACTGAGCTGCTCTAAATAGTCACGAGTAAGAATATAATCATCTTCATCATCTTCAACCAATAGCAGTTTCGTTGCCTTTGCTAACATAGCGTCTCCTATTTTAATTATATGCTTAATCGTGAAACGTGCTTGGTAGCTCTACAAATTCAACCCAGTATTTACCTAACGTTTTCATCAACTCAACTAAACCATCAAAAGTTACTGGCTTGGTAATATATGACGCCGCACCTAAATCGTAACCTTTAACCATATCCTCTTCTTGCTTTGAAGTAGTTAAAATAACAACGGGAATACCTTTTAAATTAGGGTTGGCTTTAATCGCTTGAAGTGCTTCACGTCCATCCATTCTCGGCATGTTTAAGTCGAGTAAAATCAAGCCAGGTCTTGGTGACAGGGTTTTATCTTCAAACTTGCCTGTACGCTCTAAATACTCTAAAAGCTCTACACCGTCTTCAACAAAGTGTAATTCATTTAAAACGCGACTTTCAGCGAGGGCATCTTGGGTTAATAAACGATCATCTTCATCATCGTCTGCCATTAAAATGGTAATGGGTTTTACGTTTGTTAATGGCATATTATGCCTCTCCTTGTAATGTGAACAACTCTGCATCCACAGGTAGTTTAATAATGAAGGTTGCGCCTTCGTTAGGGGTGCTTATTGCTGTAATAGTTCCTCCATGTCGCTCTACAATTCTGCGACATACAGATAATCCAACGCCGGTTCCTTTATATTGAGAACGCCCATGTAAACGCTGAAATGGCACAAATATTTTATCTGCATACTCAGCTGAAAAGCCGATACCATTATCTTTTACAGTAATAACATGCCAACTTACTTTACTATTATGGTCTTCACTAAACTCGCTAATTCGTTCAAAGCTAATATCAATAACAGGGTTTACGTTAGGCGCTCTAAACTTAACAGCATTTGAAATTAAGTTTAAAAACAGCTGATGCATTTGACTCGGATCAGCCTGAATGATTGGCATATCAACCGTTATCACTTGCGCATTAGACTCGTTAATGGCTATTTCTAAATCGCTTAAAACATCATTAAGTATGCTATTTAGATTGGTGTCGGTAAAATCTTTACCTCGAGTTGTTACTCGAGAGAACTCTAATAAATCATTAATTAAATTAGACATGCGCTGCGCAGCATTTTTCATTCGAGCAATGTAGTCAGTTCCTTTTTCACCTAACTCGTCTTTAAACATGCTTTCAAGACGATCGCTAAATGCTTGAATTTTTCTCAGCGGCTCTTGCAAGTCATGACTGGCAACAAAAGCAAACTCTTCTAACTCACGGTTACTGCGACTTAACTCATCAGAATATAACGTAAGTTCTTGGGTACGTTCGGTCACTTTACTGGCTAAGGTTTCGTTTTGCATTTCGAGCTCAGCTCGATATACCGCCGCATTTTTTAAGTTAAGCCGCGCAAGTAAAAACATACCACCAATAAGTAAAGCACTCGTGATGGCTGTAATTGCAAAAGTGATTTTTGCCTCGTTTTTTATTTGCGCTAATTTAGAAAAGTGACTGACTTTAAATAACAGCTCTCGATCTTGAATATCATTAACAAGTACACGAATCTCTCGGTATAGGTCACGCCCTTTATGAGAGTTGAGTATGAGCATTGCACGTTCTTCTTTGTCATTTAATGCTAATTGAACTGTGCTTTTAAGCTCAGCAATTTTACTATCAACTAATAAGATTAACGTTGCAATACGCTCAGCTTGCCCCTCAATTTCAGAGTTTAAAGAGCGAACATAATCGGTTTGCGATTCAATTTGTGCAACCGCATCGTAATATGGAACTAAGTAATCATCGTCCTGCGTTAATAAATACCCGCGCTGCCCTGATTCAGCCTGCACTACAGAGAGATGCATTTGCTCAATGGCTGTACTTAGCATATTAGTATTATCTAAACTTTGCTGAGTACGCGTTAAGCCTTGTATGGTATTAACCGCTAAAAATGCATTACCTACAATAATGCATAGTATTATGGAGATAAATAACGCCCATATAACATTTGCTTTGCCTTGCTGTTTGCGTTTAATCATTTATCGTCCTGGTTTTTATTATTTTGAGTCTGAAATAAGCTGTAAACTGTCACTACATGCTTGGCAATTAACAATTATTTTATCGAGTGCCTCGAGTGCTTTTTCAACGGGCATATCGTTTTCAAGTACTAGCTTGATAAGCTCAGCATTCATTGAAATACGATTTAACGGTGCTCGCGCATCATGTACTAGTTCGTTTAAAGGCTTTATTTGTTTAGTTAATGCCATACTATCCTCATGTTATTTTATTTATATTCGCCAATGCCACCATATGCGTTAAGGCGGTTATAAAGCGTTTTAGTACTTATACCTAACATTTGTGCAGCCAATGTTTTATTACCTTGTACTTTATCGAGTGTTGCATGAATAAGCTCTTTTTCAACTTCTTCAATGGTTTGCCCTGCAGAAACCTGATTTTCCTGAGCTTGATTATTTACTCGTGAAAAAGGTGACTCTAGGTTATTTGGCAGTGCCACATCGCTTGTTTGTGGATCGCTCATAATAAAAGCGCGGTGAATAGCGTGACGAAGTTCGCGTACATTACCTGGCCAGTCGTACGTTTGCAGCTCTTTAAGTTGCTCGTTCGTCCAGCTAAAAGCAGTGCCATTTTCGTCATTTAACTGCTCTAAAAAAACTTTTGCCAGTAATGGAATATCGTCTTTTCGTTCACGTAATGGCGGTATATCAATAGGAAATACGGCAAGCCTAAAGTAAATATCTTCACGTAAAATATTATTTTGGGCTAAATCGATTAAAGAACGGTTGGTCGCAGAAATAACGCGGCAGTTAGTTGGAATTTCTCGGTTGCCACCTACCCTTGTTACTTTTTTTGTTTCTAATACGCGCAATAAATTAGGCTGCATGCCAATGGGCATTTCAGTGACTTCATCTAAAAATAAGGTGCCATTATTTGCCTGTTCAAACACGCCCTCTTTGCGGGCTATCGCCCCTGTAAAGGCACCTTTTTCATGACCAAATAATTCACTGCCAATAAGCTCTTTTGAAAGGGCGCCACAGTTGCTAGCAATTAAAGGTCCTTCGCATTGACTGGCATTATGAATCGCTTGTGCAACCACTTCTTTACCGGCACCACTTTCACCTACTAACATTACGTTAGCCTGTGTTTTAGCAACACGTTCTATCATAGTATAGAGCTTTTGCATTGCCTCAGATTCACCAATTAAGGTATCAAAATGATGGGTGATAGCGTTTTTATTAGCTTTTTTAACAGTTTTTTTAGGACCATTTAAAACCAGTTCTAAATCTTCTCGCTGCAGCGGCTTTAATAAATGCGTTACATTGGGCTCACACATATCGGCTAAAATCCCCTTAACCGATGGGTGCCCTGAAATAAGCGTGACTTTAGGAGATTGACCAATCATTTTCAAATGATCTAATAAGTGCAAGCCGCTACCATCGGGTAACATGAAATCCAGTAATATATGATCAAAGGAGTTATTCTCAAACCACTGATGCGCTTCTTCTAAACTGGTTGCAGTTTGAATATTATGCCCAAGAAACTCAACAATGTGACAAATAACATCACTAAATTCGATGTCGTCATCAACTAAAAGTATATTTAACATGATTAATCCCTATGCTTTTTTATTATTCTACTCACCCCTTTCAACAAATGAAAGATATACAGAGCATGGTCAAAACAATGACATTTTATTTTTTTATAATTCGCTATTATAACTAAGATATATGTATAAGCGCTGAAATTAACAAGCTTTGCAGCTAATTACTTTTTAACAATGAAGTAATTAATATAACCAGCTGATATAATTTACCTTTATTGCTGGAGTCGTTATGCGCTTATTAAAAACCACTATTCACCCCACTATTGATATTACTCATGGTTGTCAGTTTACTCGCCCTACTGCTCGCGCAATTGTATTTAAACAACAGCATATTTTATTAATGTACACTCAGCGCTATGACGATTTTAGTTTACCCGGTGGTGGCATAGACTCAAATGAAAGCATTGAACAAGGACTTATCAGAGAGCTCAATGAAGAAACTGGCGCGCAAAATATAAAAATTTGCAGTGAGTTTGGCCTCTATGAAGAATATCGTCCTTGGTACAAAGATGACTTTGATATTATTCATATAAAGTCATACTGTTATGTATGCGAAATTAACGAACAACTCGGCCAAGCACAGCTTGAGCACTATGAGCAACAAAATGGTATGCAAGCTAAATGGGTAAATATTTTTGAGGCGATAGCTCACAACGAACGCACATTAGCTAATAGCGATAAACAAGGATTGTCGATTATTCGAGAAACCTTTTTATTAAAAGAAATTGCCAAACAGTTCTTTTAATAAGTTTACATTGCTGCATTTTACGTTCCTATTTGAGGTTCAGCAAGACTTTTTTTTACTAATATAAAATCGATATAAACCAAATAAGTTACTACTTAAAAATAGGCTTTCCATAATTATTGCCACAGGGGAGCCAGCAAAAATATTATGCGTTATCCAAAAAGAGGTTCCCACCACCATACATAACCTCAAGTGCAAGTCTCTATTTTGAAATGAAGCAATGGTTTGTATTAATGTCGCCACCAGCGCAAAGCCACTAAACCAATCTTGCCATGTTAAATAAACGGCTAAACAACTCACTGCCATAAATCCAAACATGACCCAAGTATGCTTAAAGTATATGCAGTAAAAATAACGTAACGCGGCAATAAGCATTAAGCAGGCGGCACTGTTATAACCCAAAATAAAAAAGTGGACTGAGGTTAATAACACAGAGGTAAATAAACAACATAAGATAATACGTCGGGACTTAAACTGAAATGAAGCTAAGTCGAGTAAAGTCGCGACGGCAACCAATGATTGGGCAATTAAAAACATAACACTCCAAGGCACTTAAGGCATAAAAATGAGGAGTGTATAGTGCTTTATATAAACAGCACTTAACTTAAGTTAAGTCGCTTACGAATTCGTGATAACGAAATGGCCGAAATACCTATATACATAGCCACTTGGCTTAAGCTTAACTGCGCCAACCAATGCGGTTTATGTTTAAGCAAGTAACAGTATCGCTGCTCGGGGCTGTTGAGTAATAAAAATGCTTCTTTGGCTTCTTTAAATATTAGTTGCTGCGCAATGAGCTGCTGCTTAATGAGTTGGTACTGTGCTTGCTCAAATAGTGTTAGCGGTACTTTAATTACACTTGCCTCATTAATTACTTTTAATTGATAAAAAGCGGGGCTTGAGGTCATCCAATTGGCAAACAGCAATGCAAACTCATTTTTAAAATAAAACTCTTTGCATTTTTGCCCGCCATCAATATCATCATGAATAGCACCTAAAACCCCCTCCATAATTAAATAGCCATAACGCTGTACATCGCCTTGGGGCAATAACACGGTATTGCGCGCGACAAGCTGTTGAGGGTAAATACCTGCCAATTGTGATTTAAGCTTATTTATAAGCACTTCGTAACTATCGCCAAGCGATAAAAGTGGGTTATCAGGCATTAAACATTACCATTTTTTCATTAAAATATGCGTAATATCCGCAGCTGATACCCCCACCCGAGGCACATACTTTTGACCACACCATAAAGGCGAAAAATCACTTTGGCCTGCTTTTTCAGCGCATGTTCTTAATGCAGTTATTGCGCTACTAGCGTGAGGAAACGAAGGCACGCCCTCTGGCATAGTACCTAACTCGAGCATGACGCGGTTTTGAATCCCCCGCGCAGCCCGACCTGAAAACAAAGTAGTTAGTGCGGTGCTATCTTGAGCCTGCTCTAAAATAGCTTGCTGATGTAAAGCAGATGTTTTTGCCTCTTTACATAATAAATAAGCGCTACCAACTTGAACTCCACTGGCTCCCAGCACTTTCATATGCTTAACATCATCTGGCGTTGCAATACCTCCTGCAGCAATAATCGGTAATGATAAATGCTCAACACAACGCTTAACTAACTGCTCAGTGGTTTGTTGCAAGCTTAAATCCATTGATAAAAAATGCCCTCGATGCCCTCCAGCTTCTAAACCCTGAGCAATAACAGCATCAGCGCCATTTTCACTGAGCCAAATAGCTTCATCTAAAGTGGTCGCCGTTGAAATTACTTTAGTGCCCCAGCTTTTTATTTGCGCCACAATAGCGTGCTTAGGTAAACCAAAATGAAAACTCACAACCGCCGGTTTATAGGATGCAATAATATCAACAACGGCTTGGTTTATAGGCTGACGGGATGCCCCTGCGGTTAAACTTTGCGGGTCAATTTCATACTCTGCAAAATAAGGTGCCAGCATATTATGCCATAGCTGCTTTTGTTCGTTCGTGTAATCAGCAACCCTATGACAAAAAAAGTTAAGATTAAAAGGTTTCGTTGTTTTTTGGCTAAGTACTTCTAGCTGCTCAATTAATTGTGCTGGTGATAACATGGCGCAAGGCAAAGAGCCTAACCCTCCAGCCTCACTCACAGCAAGAGCAAGTTGCTCATTTTGAACACCCGCCATAGGTGCCTGAATTATCGGTAAATCGATATTAAACAATGACTGTATCATCTAACTACTCCCTGTAACTTTTTCAACAACTTGCAGTATTTACAGAACCATAGCAAAAACAACGAACAAACAAAATCTAGATTTTTGTATAAAGTAATATAAAAACCATTATTAACAAAAAGTTATGAATTTTTATAAACTATCGCCCAACTGGCTTTGGTTTTGCACCTATCCTATTACATAATTTGTTAGGAGGTAAAATGAGTAACACAGTAGATACGATCAATCCCGCAACCGAGCAAGTCATCAATAGCTATACGCTGCTTTCTCAAGCTCAAGCAGAACAAGTGATCGAAAAGTCTCATGAAACATACTTAACATGGCGATTAACCTCGTTTACTGAGCGAGCTAAATACCTGAATAAGCTAGCCTCTTTATTTGAAGAGCAAAAAGAAGCGCTTGCTAAACTGATGACCGAAGAAATGGGTAAAGTGTACGAACAAGGCTTTCAAGAAGTGCAGCTTTGTGCTGACATTTGCCGTTATACCGCAGAACATGGCGCCGATATGCTGAGCGACGAAGAACGCGATATGCAAGGCGGTCGTGCAATTATAAGTTATCGCCCCACAGGCGTGTTGCTAGGTATTCAGCCATGGAACTTCCCACTTTATCAAGTTATTAGATACAGTGCCGCAAATATTATGGCGGGTAATACCACGGTATTAAAACACGCGGGCAATGTGTTTGGTATGGCTGAAAAAATAGATACCTTATTTAAACAAGCTGGGTTCCCTGAGCATTGCTTTAGTAACTTACTAATTGACGGAAAAACAGCCAGCGCACTTATCTCTCATAAACACATTAGTGGCGTTACCTTCACAGGAAGTGATGGCACAGGCAAAAAAGTAGCTGAGCAGGCCGGTAAGCACGTTAAAAAAACGGTATTGGAGCTTGGCAGTAACGATGCTTATGTTGTACTTGATGATGCTGACCTCGCGCTGGCAGTTAAAACCTGTTTGCAGGGCCGCATTATTAACAATGGCCAAACCTGTGTCGCTGCCAAGCGTTTTGTGGTAGTTGACTCATTATACAATGACTTTAAAGAAGCACTGAGCCAGCAATTTAAAGCAATTAAAATGGGCGACCCTATGGATAAAGATACTGAACTGGGTCCTATGGCACGAGAAGATTTACGCGACAAAATTCATCAGCAAGTGCAAGACTCGGTAAATGCAGGCGCAAAAGTAATTGTAGGCGGCGAAATTCCGCAGCAAACAGGCTATTACTACCCGCCTACCGTGTTAGAAAATTTATCACCAGGGATGCCCGCATACGATGACGAATTATTTGGCCCTGTGGCATCTTTGATTAAAGCCAAAGATAATGATGATGCTATGCGTATTGCCAACGACTCCCGTTATGGACTAGGCGGCGGTATCTTTTCAAAAGATGAGAAAAAAGCCATTGAGCTGGCTAAAAAGCATTTTGATACCGGTATGATCAACATAAACGGTTACGGACTGGCACAACCGAACCTACCATTTGGCGGTGTTAAAGACAGTGGCTATGGCAGAGAACATGGCGGCTTTGGTATTCGCGAGTTTGTGAATGTTAAAAGCATCATGATTAATAGCTAATATCAGGTATCTGGTTAATAAAACTAAACACCGCGCTTGTAATAAACGCGGTGTTTTTTTGCCTGATGAATCTAAAAACCTGAATTGGGCTGTTTTAAAAAATCAAGTTCTTCTTCTGTAGACTCCCGCCCCAGTATTTTATTACGATGCGGGTAACGATTAAATTTATCGATAATCGCTTTATGTTGATACTCAAAGTCTAAGTTATTTTGAATACCTAACGCCTTAAATAGCCGGACTGCTTCCTTATGAATTAACTGCGATTCGCTGTGCATAAAAGGCATATACAAAAATACTCGCTGCTCATCCGTCAACTTCTTATCAAACCCTTTTGTAATGGCCGATTGTGCTAACGCTAAAGCCATTGAATCACAGGCGAATGATGCTGGCTTGTCACGATAAATATTGCGCGAGAACTGATCAAGCACGATAATTTCAGCTAGGCTGCCTAATGCACTCTCACGCCATTGAAATAACTCACTCGCACTCGCTTGCTGGTGTAATTGGCCAAAACGAGCCTGAATCATCAAATCAAACGCCTCATCTTTTTGCCACCACTGCTTAGGCTCAAGCTCATTAAACCAAAAGTCGATGATTTTATTAAACATAATGAATCTCTTTGTTAATTAACGCTAAACTAAATAACTTGCTACGAAAACTTCGCAAACTTAAAAGCACTATCGTAATGTATTAACTTTCTCTTTCGCCTAAAACCTTTAACCTAATATCTGTACTATACCTAGCCCTTTTCAAACATAGGTACTTTGCGTTTATCTGCTTTGCTCATTGCCAGCTCTTGTATGTCTTGCTGTTTAAGCTCGCTGGGCTTTGTTTCGAGTGATTGCTGATTAGCATCTTCATAAACAAGTTCGGTAAGCAGAGCAAAGTGATCGGAGCCATATTTAGCAAGACGTTTGATACGCTTTACAGTAAAACCTGTAGAGTGGAATAAGTGATCGAGTGGCCAGCGCATAAAAAAGTAACCAGCATGAAAAGTGTTATAAAAG
>NZ_JBQKUL010000021.1:0-62038 GCF_054968565.1 Pseudoalteromonas sp. G5_S1_54_S4
GAAGCTTTGCTCGGTTTTTACTTAGCCCACTAGGTTACAAACCTCGCGTCGCGATTAAATCGCCCCTAGTTTGAACAAATTGTAATCCACAAAGATCAACAGACCCTAGCTTAAACCTCAAATACTTGCGTGTAAACTTAACTAAAAAGATTAACAAACGCTAAGTTAAAACTGACTCCTAACATAGATAAGTATAGGTTAACCTGCACTGAAAACTAATTTAGCGGCAAATTTATAAAAAGCGCCGCTTTGGCGCTGTGAATAACGCTTTATTTGGGGTATCCTATCGACAATTTTTTATTAGTATGCAAGAAGTTTGGAAACGTAAATGCAAGAGCAATATAACCCACAAGACATAGAGTCAAAAGTCCAACGCTACTGGGAAGAAAACCAAGTATTTAAAGTCACAGAAGACGAGAGCAAAGAAAAGTACTACTGCCTCTCAATGTTTCCTTACCCAAGTGGTCGACTGCATATGGGTCATGTGCGTAACTACACCATTGGTGACGTGGTTTCTCGCTTTCAGCGCTTGCAAGGCAAAAACGTAATGCAACCTATGGGTTGGGATGCGTTTGGTTTACCTGCAGAAAACGCGGCTATTAAAAATAAAACAGCCCCTGCAAAGTGGACTTACGAAAATATTGATTACATGCGTAACCAACTTAAGCAATTAGGGTTTGGCTACGACTGGGATCGCGAAATTGCGACATGCCACCCAGAATATTATAAATGGGAACAATGGTTCTTCACTAAGCTTTACGAAAAAGGCCTAGTGTACAAAAAAATGTCAACGGTTAACTGGGATCCTGTGGATCAAACAGTATTAGCTAACGAACAAGTAATTGATGGTCGTGGTTGGCGTTCAGGTGCGGTAGTGGAACAAAAAGAAATTCCACAGTGGTTTATAAAAATTACCGACTATGCTCAAGAGCTATTAGACGACTTAGACAAACTAGAAGATTGGCCTGAGCAAGTTAAAACCATGCAGCGCAACTGGATTGGTCGCTCTGAAGGGTTAGATATCGAGTTTACGCGTACCGACAATAACGAAAAGTTTAGTGTATACACCACTCGTCCAGATACGTTTATGGGCGTGACATACCTAGCCGTTGCCGGTGGCCACCCAATCGCGCAAGAAGCGGCTAAAAACAACGACGCGATTGCGATGTTTGTTGAAGAGTGTAAAAACACTAAAGTTGCCGAAGCGGATATGGCAACCATGGAGAAAAAAGGCATTGCAACGGGCTTTTACGCCACGCATCCATTAACGGGCGAGCAAGTGCCTATTTGGGTTGCAAACTTTGTATTGATGCATTACGGCTCAGGCGCGGTAATGGCAGTACCAGCGCACGACCAACGTGACTTTGAATTTGCCACCGCTTATGGCCTCGATATTAAACAAGTTATTGCCCCTGCTGAAGGTTCAGAGCTTGAAGTAAACCTAAGCAAAGAAGCATTCACCGAAAAAGGCGTACTGGTTAACTCAGGTGAATTTGATGGCCTTGATTTTGAAAACGCCTTTAACGCTGTTGCCGACAAATTAGAAGCATTAGGTGTAGGTGAGCGTAAAGTAAACTTCCGTCTTCGCGATTGGGGCGTAAGCCGCCAACGTTACTGGGGCTCTCCAATCCCAATGCTGAGCGATGAAAACGGGAACGAGCTTGCTGCCACTGAAGATATGCTCCCTGTGCGTTTACCAGAAGATGTGGTAATGAATGGTGTTACATCGCCAATTAAAGCCGATCCAAATTGGGCTAAAACAACTGTAAACGGTGTACCCGCTACTCACGAAACAGATACTTTTGACACCTTTATGGAATCATCGTGGTATTACGCTCGCTACTGTAGCCCACGCCATGACGAAGGCATGTTAGACCCTGCAGCCGCTAACTACTGGTTACCAGTAAACCAATACATTGGTGGTATTGAGCACGCTATATTGCACTTATTATATTCGCGCTTTTTCCACAAATTATTACGTGACTTTGGTTTAGTTAATTCAGACGAGCCATTCGACCGCTTACTTTGTCAAGGTATGGTACTTGCTGAAACATTTTATCGTAAAGATGAAAAAGGTGGCGACATTTGGATTTCGCCAAGTGATGTAAACACCGAAACCGACGACAAAGGTCGCGTAACTAAAGCATGGCATAAAGATGATGGTGAACCGGTGTTCTCATCTGGCATGAGCAAAATGTCTAAGTCGAAAAACAACGGTATAGACCCACAAGAAGTTATTGCCCAATACGGTGCAGATACAGTGCGTTTATTTATGATGTTTACAGCACCACCAGAGCAAACACTTGAATGGTCAGATTCAGGCGTTGAAGGCGCACATCGTTTCTTAAAGCGTGTGTGGAAATATGCGGTAGATGTTAAAACAGTAGGTTACCAAGCACTTGATAAATCGGCGCTTACTAACCCGCAAAAAGTACTACGTCGTGAGCTACACAAAGCAATCGCAAAAGTGAGCGATGATGTAGAACGTCGTCAAACCTTTAACACCGCTATTGCCGCAATTATGGAGCTTTCTAACAAGCTATTAAAAGCGCCATTAAGTGACATACAAGATGTTGCCATTGCTAACGAGGCACTGGAAGCATTAATAATTATGCTGGCACCTATTACACCGCATTTATCGCATCAATTATGGCAAGACCTAGGTAAAGAAGGTGATATTTTAGATGCGGCATGGCCAAAAGTTGATGAATCTGCTCTTGTTGAAGATGAAAAACTAATCATCGTACAAGTAAACGGTAAGCTGCGTGCAAAACTAACAGTGGCTGCTGATGCTACGCAAGAGCAAGTAGAAGCTTTGGCATTTGCAGAGTCTAACGTGACTAAATTTACTGATGGTGCAACGATACGCAAAGTCATTTATGTACCAGGTAAATTACTTAACGTGGTAGCTAACTAATATGGCTGCTTTAAACGCCATTAAAAACGGACTAGCCTTAGTGCTAGTCTGTTTTTTGTTATCGAGCTGTGGCTTTCATCTTAAAAAAGCATCAAGCCTACCCGATGATTTAAAACAGCTAACGCTTGTGGGGGATGATCAAAAATCTGCTTTATTTAGCTATTTGCAAACCGAACTGGCTATGAGCGATGTCACTTTAGTGCCTGCAAGTAAACAATCAGCGCAGCTTTATTTATTTAAAGAACAACTAGAGCGTCAAACCTTATCGTTGTTCCAAAATGGACAAGTAGCTGAGTACGAACTGGCATACAGCGTAAGTTATGTAGTAAAACGCCCGAAACAAAAAGCCATCGAAAAACGCTTTGAGTTATACCGTAACTACCAAGACGACCCAGATAACGCACTAGCAAAAGCAAAAGAACTTGAGCTGCTAATTAGCGAAATTCGCCAACAAGCGAGTCGTCGTATTGTTAGAGAGTTGTCGCAACTATAATGCGTTGTTATGCAAATCAGCTATCGAGTGAATTAAAAAAAGGCTTAAAACCTTTTTATTTGGTTTTTGGCGAAGAGCCTTTTCAAGAAGCGCAATGTGTACAGCTCATTCGCGACACGGCAAAGGCACAAGGATTTGATGAAGTAATTAAATTCACTTTAGCTCAGGGCTTTGATTGGCAAGAAATAATCGCGCAATACCAAAGTATGTCGTTGTTTAGCGCGCGCACTATTATTGAGCTTGATTTAAACCAGCAAAAACCGGGAACACCCGGCGCAAACACCTTTAAAAAAATAGTAGAGCTTGAAAACCCTGATACGATCTTAATCGTAAAAGGCGCTAAGGCCAGTCAAGATGTTCAGCGCGGCGCGTGGTTTAAAGCACTTGATAAGCATGGGTTATTTGTACCCTGTTACCCACTTAGCGGAAATCACTTAAAGCGTTGGCTTGATGAGCAGTGCCAACGCTTGTCACTAAATATTCAAAACGAGGCCAAACTCAGTTTAATTAATGCCACTGAAGGCAACTTACTTGCGTGTTACCAAGAGCTTGAAAAACTAGCATTAATACACGGTGACGCTCTGATCACGCAACAACTGGTGATGCAAGGACTACTAAACCAAGCTAAGTTTGATATTTTTGATTTAAGTGATGCGCTTTTAAACGGCCACACCGCTCAGGCTATAAAAGTACTTAACAAACTTGCCAGTGATAACACTGAGGTTGTGAGTATCTTATGGGCCATCAATAAAGACCTTAATACATTATTGAGTGTGCAGCAGGGATTATTGCAAGGTGAGTCATTAGCAACCTTATTTAAACAAAAAGCGATTTGGAAAAATCAACAAGCACCAGTACAAACAGCCATTAACAGGCTAAACATTCATACCCTAGAGAATATTAGCAGTGAACTGGCATTGTTTGATGCAAGTTACAAGCAAGGCGCATTGATTGCCCCTTACCAAGCATTGGCGCATATTTGCATTAAGTTCTGCCAACCGCTCGATATTCCACTTCCCTGCCATAGTAACCGTCAGTAAAGGGAAATACATGATTGCAATTTTTGGTGGTACTTTTGATCCCGTTCATTTGGGACACCTTAATATGGCGCAGCAATGCGTTGCGACCTTTAAATTACACTCACTCTATTTTATGCCCTGTGCAATACCCGCGCACAAAGCGGCACCGGGGATCAGCACCGAGCATCGTATAGCAATGCTTAAAGCCGCAATTACACCTTATGCGCAGTTCAAGCTTGATTTACGAGAACTGCAACGCAGCGGCCCGTCGTATTCTTTATTAAGTTTGCAAGAGCTAAGAGCAGAAAACCCCGATACCCCTATTTTATTTTTAATTGGCATGGACTCATTCAACAATTTCGATAAATGGTATCAATGGCAAACAATAACTCGCCTTTGCCATATAGTGGTATATCAACGCCCAGGTCAAAGCTGCCATGTACTGGGGGAACTTAAAGACTATAAACAGCAAGCTGTGACCAACGATTTTTCTCTGCTCAACAAAACAAATGCCGGACACCTTTACTTTTTAGAGGGAGAACAGCTGGACGCCGCATCCAGCGAGATCCGTCAAGCCCTTAAAAAAAGTACTAAAAAGAGTGAACTATTACCCGACGCCGTGAGTCACTATATTAAGCAGCACCAGCTTTATCAAGAGTGATTGGTATAAACCCCTCAGCGTGTTAAAATAACCGCTATTAAATTTTAAATTGAGACAAAACCTTGGATTCGAAACAACTACTCGCTTTTGCACTAGACAAAATTGACGATATGAAAGCACGTGATGTGATTCAACTTGACGTAACTGGCAGCTCAGACGTAACCGATTACATGATTGTATGTTCAGGCACATCAAGACGTCATGTATTGTCAATTGCTGATAACTTAGCAAAAGAAGCTCGCCACGCTGGTGAAGAGCCATTAGGGTATGAAGGCCAAAGCGATGGTGAATGGGCACTCGTTGATTTAGGTGATGTGATTGTTCACGTTATGCAAGATCAAGCACGTAGCTATTACGATCTAGAAAAGCTTTGGGGCTAATTGCTCCCTATTTTAGACAACGCTTGGAAGTAACGTCGTGAAAATACAAATGATTGCTGTTGGTACAAAAATGCCAGCATGGGTAGAGACAGGTTTTGCAGAGTATCAACGCCGCTTTCCCAAAGATATGGCATTGGAACTCATTGAGATCCCTGCTGGTAAACGTGGAAAAAATGCCGATATAAAGCGTATTTTGCACATTGAAGGTGAAAAAACCTTAGCCGCCATACCTAAAGGCAATCGTATTGTCACACTAGAAGTAACCGGTAAAGCACTGGATACTCATCAACTAGCAAAAAACATGGAAAAGTGGCAACTAGATGGTCGCGATGTCAGTTTATTAATTGGCGGACCTGAAGGCTTAGCCCCAGAGTGTATTGCTGCCTCTGAGCAAAAATGGTCGTTATCAAATTTAACGCTCCCACACCCTTTAGTACGCATTATTGTTGCTGAAAGCCTCTACAGAGGCTGGAGCTTAAATAACAACCATCCTTATCATCGCGAGTAGTTTCTTGCTATGCTAAAACGAAGACCCACAATTCGCGACCACTCAGCAGAAGCTAATTTATTTGCTCGGCGTGCATTCGTGGGTTTTATTTTTATATTAGTCCTTGTAGCAATATTGCTGTCTAACTTGTATAAAATCCAGGTAGATGATCATCAAGATTATCAAACTCGTTCTAATGATAACCGTATAAAAGTTATACCTATAGCCCCCAATCGCGGTTTAATTTACGACCGAAACGGTGTTTTACTGGCCGAAAATAAGCCCGTTTATAACCTTGAGGTGATCCCCGAAGAAGTTGATGATTTAACCGCCTCTTTGAAGTCTATCAGCAAAATCATTGAAATAACCGAGCAACAACAAGCTGATTTTCTTGATGATATAAAACATACTCGACGTTTTAAAAGTCAAGTCCTCAAAGCCCGTTTAAATGAAAACGAAGTAGCGATGTTTTCAGTAAACCAACATAAGTTCCCAGGCTTTAGTATTGAGGCGCGTCTAGCGAGATATTACCCCTTTGGCGATACTTTAACCCATGCATTAGGCTATGTCGCAAAGCTCAATAGAAAAGAGTTAAACAAGCTTGAACAACAAGATGAAGCCACAAACTACCGAGCCACGCATGATATTGGTAAGCTGGGTATCGAAAAGTACTACGAGCCGTTATTACATGGTCAAGTTGGCTCACAACGAGTTGAAGTTAATAACCGCGGCCGAATTATCCGCACTTTAAGTATGGATCCACCGCAAGCGGGTGACGACTTAGTACTTACTCTCGATATTGGTTTACAACAAATAGCCCAACATGCACTTAAAGATATGCGCGGCGCTATTGTGGTAATGGATGCAAAAGATGGCGGCGTTTTAGCGCTGTATTCAAACCCAAGTTATGATCCCAATTTATTTGTGCACGGTATTAGCAGTAAAGACTACAAAGCCTTACTCAACCCTGATCGTCCACTGATCAATCGCACGACTCAAGGTCGCTACGCACCAGCATCTACTGTTAAACCACACATGGCTATTTTGGCATTAGAAGAAAATATAGTGCAAGAAACCACCAGTATGTGGGATCCCGGCTTTTTTCAAATTCCCAACGTAGAGCATAGATGGCGTGATTGGCGACGTTGGGGCCATGGCCATGTGGATGTTTATAAAGCAATAGAAGAGTCATGCGATACCTACTTTTATGACGCAGCCTATCGAATGGGGATCACAAAAATAAGTAACTTTATGGCTCGCTTTGGCTTTGGTGAATTATCCGGTATTGATATTCATGAAGAAACAACCGCTATTTTACCCTCAAAAGAGTGGAAAGAAGCCCGTTTTAAAGAGTCTTGGTGGCCTGGAGATACTATTTCTGTAGGAATTGGCCAAGGTTATTGGACTGCCACCCCCATTCAAATAGCGAATGCCACTAATATTTTAGTTAACAGAGGGATAAATCACCCTCCTCATTTAGTGCAAGTTGCTAAAAAAGAAGATCAAATTACTCAGCTCAATAATGAAGAAAAACCACCGGTTGTACTTAATAACGAAGATAACTGGCGCATCGCGATTGATGCCATGCATAACACCGTTAAAAAAACTACCGGAACTGCCCATCGTGCATTTAAAGGGGCTACTTATGACCCTGCAGGTAAAACCGGTACTGCCCAAGTGGTGAGTATTGCTCAGGGCGAGCGTTACGACGCCGATGCACTCAAAGAGCGCCAACGCGACAACGCCATTTATATAGGTTTTGCCCCGTTTAATAACCCACAAATTGTTGTCTCTATTGTGGTAGAAAATACCGGTGGGGGAAGCTCAGTAGGTGCGCCCATTGCGCGCCAATTAATGGATTACTATTTTGCAGCTAACCCAATCCAATCTTCAGGGGACAAAGCACCATGACAGCTTTACATGATAAGCGCTCTATTTGGCTGCGACTGCATATTGATTTGCCACTTTTTATTGCGTTATTGCTGATGATGGCCGGTAGTATCACCATTGTATACAGCGCCTCAGGGCAAGACGCTGCCATGATGGTTCGCCATATTACGCGAATGGCTGGCGCCATTATAGGTATGTTTGTACTTGCTCAAATTCCACCAGCGACTTTAAAACGTTTAGTTATTCCCATGTATTGCCTAGGATTACTCATGCTGGTTGGGGTACTGCTATTTGGTGTAAGTTCTAAGGGAGCTCAACGCTGGTTAGATTTAGGCATTACTCGCTTTCAACCCTCAGAGCTAATGAAACTAGCGGTTCCGATGATGGTTGCTTGGTATATTGGCCGCCACCATTTGCCGCCGCGTCCGTTACATTTAGTCGTTGGCTTTGCCATTGTTATGCTGCCTACCCTACTAATTAAAGAACAACCTGATTTGGGCACCTCAATTTTGATTGCCAGTTCCGGTGTATTTGTATTGTTTTTATCAGGCTTGAGCTGGCGTTTAATCGGCTTTTTAAGCTCGGTTGTTGCTTTGGCAGCATGGCCATTTTGGCACTACGGTATGCACGATTATCAAAAGCAAAGGGTACTGACCTTTTTAGACCCTGAGAGCGATCCGCTGGGTTCTGGCTATCATATTATTCAATCAAAAATTGCCATTGGTTCAGGCGGTATCGAAGGAAAAGGCTGGCTGCAAGGCACGCAATCGCAGCTAGAGTTTTTACCTGAACGACATACTGACTTTATTTTTTCAGTACTGAGTGAAGAGTTTGGCTTATTTGGTGTGTGTGTTTTACTTAGCCTGTACTTATTCATCATTGGCCGTGGATTATTTATTGCAGTTAACGCACAAGATGCGTTTGGTAAACTATTAGCCGGCTCACTCACACTTACATTTTTTGTTTATATTTTTGTAAATATTGGCATGGTATCGGGTTTGCTGCCTGTTGTAGGTGTACCGTTACCATTAATTAGTTATGGCGGTACCTCAATGGTGACCCTGATGGCTGCATTTGGCATTATTATGTCGATTGCCACAGATAAAAGGATGCTCTTAAAATAATGCGCCTTTACAAACAACTTATAATTATTATTCTCGTTAGCCTCTTTTTAAGTGCATGCAGCAGTTCAAATAGTCGTTACAGCATGCGCCATGATGCGGCCCCGCTTCGTGCACCGACCGAATTAGAAATGCAAGATGCCATTGTTACTCAAGTTATTAAAAGTGCGAGTACCACGCGCCCCTACGAAGTGCTTGGCAAACGTTATACCCCGATGCTCGATGAAACCGGCTATTCAGAAACGGGCATTGCTTCGTGGTATGGCCGTAAATTTCATGGGTATCACACCTCTAATGGCGAAATTTACGACATGTTCGCTATGACCGCAGCCCATAAAACGTTGCCTTTACCTAGTTTTGTGCGGGTAACAAATACGGCTAATGGCAAATCAATTATTGTTCGTGTTAATGACCGTGGCCCCTTTCATGATAATAGAATTATTGACCTTTCTTATGCCGCTGCATACAAACTTGGATACCATAAGTATGGTACAGCAGAGGTTAAGCTAGAAGCCATTACTCTAGCCGATACCCATGCACGAAAAACCTACGTTCAAGTTGCCGCGGGCAGTACCTTAGCCAACATAGAAGCGTTAGCAAGTACACTGCGAGAACAGTATAAGTTACCGACAAATATCGTTGAAAAAGACGCTATTTATAGATTGCACTTAGGGCCAATAAAAGATGCCCAACATGCGCAACAAGTACTAGAAACATTAAAACAAAATCAATTTCAAAACGCGTTCTTGCTTTACACTCAGTAAGCCCTTTAGAATGGGAATACGCATATTTTTAACTTTAACCATTAATGAGTATGATGAAATCTATTAAACATAAAATTCTTACTGGTGTTTGCGGCTTAGTCTGTTCTGCCGCCGTATTTTCAGCCACCGCCCAAATTATTCCAGCGCCTCCTCAAGTTAATGCAAAAGGTTACTTTTTGGTGGACTTCACCACAGGTAAAGTCATTGCACAAGGCGAGGCTGATACCAAACTCGCACCGGCCAGCTTAACTAAAATGATGACCAGTTATGTAATTGGTACCGAAATTAATGCTGGTAATATTGCGCCTACCGATATGGTTACTGTTAGTGAAAAAGCGTGGGCAAAAAACTTCCCTGAATCATCAAAAATGTTTATTGAAGTCGGTAAACAAGTTAGTGTCGATGATCTTAACCATGGCATTATTATTCAATCAGGAAATGATGCATGTGTTGCTATGGCAGAGCATATTGCTGGTAGCGAAAGCGCGTTTGCAGATTTAATGAATGCTCACGCCGAAAAAATAGGCATGACTAATACGCATTTTGTTAATAGTCATGGCCTTGATACTGATGCGCATTATACAACGCCACGCGACATGGCAACATTAGGGGCTGCACTTATCAGAGATGTGCCTGATGAATACGCTCTATATAAACAAAAGTCTTTTACCTTCAATGGCATAAAGCAATATAACCGCAACTCTTTGTTGTGGGATGAAAGCCTAGATGTAGATGGTATTAAAACGGGTCACACATCTGATGCCGGTTACAGCTTAGTCACCTCTGCAACAAAAAACGACATGCGTTTAATTGCCGTTGTAATGGGCACCTCAAGTGAGCGCGCGCGTAAGGTAGAAAGTAAAAAACTACTAAACTACGGTTTTCGCTTTTTTGAAACAATTACCCCGTATAAAGCCGGCGACAGCTTTGCTGAGCAACGTGTTTGGAT
This sequence comes from Pseudoalteromonas sp. G5_S1_54_S4, assembly GCF_054968565.1. Taxonomy (NCBI): domain Bacteria; kingdom Pseudomonadati; phylum Pseudomonadota; class Gammaproteobacteria; order Alteromonadales; family Pseudoalteromonadaceae; genus Pseudoalteromonas; species Pseudoalteromonas sp. G5_S1_54_S4. The sequence continues at coordinate 10,682 of NZ_JBQKUL010000021.1, forward strand.
GGGCAATAAAGAGAATGTTTCTTTAGGAATTTTAGAAGATACACCTATTACTATTCCTCGTGGTCAGCATAAAAACCTTAAAGCAAACTTTGAGCTAGACGATACCCTTGAGGCACCTTTAGCTAAAGGCACAAAAGTAGGTACTTTATTTTTACAGCTTGAAGGCGAAGATATTGCACAATATCCGCTAGTTACACTTGAAGAAATACAAGAAGGTAGCTTCTTTAGTAAAATATATGACTACTTACGCTTACAGATTATGTAATTGCGAGTAAAGTAATATGAACGCCTCCACTGTGAGGCGTTTTTTTTTGCTTGAAAAGTGCTAGAATGCGCCCCATATATACCAATCGTATTGAATGACTATCATTGGCTTGGGTCAACAATAGCATCATTTCAAGATTGCCATTAGCCTGTCAGTTTTAAGCTTCGCGTTTTAGCAAAGCCTACACTTTTTGTTTGAGGAGTTCCCGTCGTGGTTGAACCTGTTAAAGACACTAAATTTGATGAGTACTTAGAGTACCCTTGCCCATTTACATTTAAAATTATGGGTCTAGCTAATGTAAACTTAACTGATCAAATTTTAGCTAAATTACAACCTATTGCTCCAGGTGATTATGCGCCAAAAGTAAAACCAAGCAGTAAAGGTAATTACGAGTCTGTAACGCTAGTAGCTACTGTAACAAGCGGCAAACACATTGAAGAAATTTACAACGTGATCAGCAACATCGATGACGTACGCCATATGCTTTAATCCATAGTTGAGATTTGTTGTGAGCGAAAACACCCTAATCGTACGCCAACTGGGTCGTCAGCGTTACATGCCGATTTGGCAAAAAATGCAAGACTTTACCGACACCCGCGATGAAAATACCCCAGATGAAATCTGGCTGGTAGAGCACGAAAGTGTATTTACCCAAGGCCAAGCCGGTAAAGATGAGCACTTGCTCGCCCCAGGTGACATTGAAGTGATTAAAGTGGACCGTGGCGGACAAGTAACTTACCACGGCCCAGGTCAGCAAATGATGTATGTATTATTTAACTTACGTCGTTTAAAGATTGGCGTACGAGAGCTAGTAACATGGCTTGAGGAATGTATTATTGAATCCCTTGCTGAGTACGGTATTGATGCATACGCAAAAGCCGATGCACCCGGTGTTTACGTGAACGACAGCAAAATTGCCTCTTTAGGCCTAAGAGTTCGTCGTGGCTGCTCATTTCATGGTTTAGCATTAAATGTTAACATGGACCTAAGTCCATTTTTACGCATTAACCCTTGTGGTTATGCGGGCATGAATATGGTGCAAACTAAAGAATTAAATGGCCCTCAAAACCTTGAAGCTGCAGGTCAAGGGCTGGTAAAACACATGATCAAAAAGCTTAATGCAACACAGGTTAAGCATACTGAAGGGTTTGAAAACGAATGAATAAACCAGTCAAAATGGAACCAGGTGTAAAACTACGCGACGCAGAAAAAATGGCGTTGATCCCCGTTAAAGTTTTACCAACTGAAAAAACCGAAATGCTCCGTAAGCCAGAGTGGCTTAAAATCCGCTTACCCAAGTCAACCGAGCGGATTGACGGCATAAAACAAGCAATGCGTAAGCATGGTCTTCACTCGGTATGTGAAGAAGCCTCGTGCCCTAACTTATCAGAATGTTTTAACCACGGTACGGCGACCTTTATGATTTTAGGCGCTATTTGTACACGTCGTTGCCCATTTTGTGATGTTGCACATGGCCGTCCATTAAAGCCCGATGCAGCAGAGCCGGAAAAGCTTGCACTGACCATTAAAGACATGAAGCTAAGCTACGTAGTGATCACTTCGGTAGACCGTGATGATTTACGTGACGGTGGCGCTCAGCACTTTGCCGATTGTATCCGTGAAATTCGCAAACATAATCCAGAAATCACCATTGAGATATTAGTCCCTGATTTTCGTGGTCGTATGGACAGAGCGTTGGAAATTTTAATTGAAACGCCGCCTGATGTATTTAACCACAACCTAGAAACAGCACCTCGTTTGTACAAATTGGCGCGTCCAGGTGCTGATTACAAATGGTCACTTGAATTATTACGCCGCTTTAAAGAAGCGCATCCTGAGGTTAAAACTAAATCGGGGTTAATGGTTGGTTTAGGTGAAGAAATTAGCGAAATTGAAGAAGTGCTGCGTGATTTACGTGAGCACAACGTTGATATGCTAACCGTAGGCCAATACCTACAACCCTCTAAGCATCACTTACCAGTAAAACGCTACGTGCCGCCTGCTGAGTTTGATGCGCTAAAAGAGTATGCTGATGAAATTGGCTTTACACACGCAGCTTCTGGCCCGTTTGTACGCTCAAGCTATCACGCCGATCAACAAGCAGCGGGTAAAGAAGTAAAATAAACCTTGCTGATAAACAAAAAGCTGCCAACGAGCAGCTTTTTTTGTTTATGGGCGTTATTTTCAGCAAATGTAAAATAAAGTTAGGTTAAAGCGGGGTTACTTGAGATAATTACCGCTGATACCCTTAATTAGGTTCATTATGAAACTATTAGTTCGCAACTTATCTCGTGCTACCACTGAGCATGAGCTTCGTACTTTATTTACAGCGCACGGAAAAGTGACCACCTGTAACTTAGTACTCGATAAAGAAACTGGCCAATCAAAAGGTTTTGCTTTTGTAGAAATGCCAAACGACATTGAAGTTAAAGGCGCTATTAAAGCCCTTAATCAAACAACCGTTGATAAAAGCAAAATCCGCGTAAAACTAGCCGATGCTTAATAACGATTGAGGGGTTGGAGGTTTATACGTATTTTCAGCGTTTAACCTCGCTTTATATTGCTCAAAGCTTAGCTTTAACACTTTGAGCAATATAACCAATTGGGCTTATATCTGAGTTAACATCGCCTTTAATACCTGCTGCTTACTTACTATATCCCTGTACAACGCAAATTGATTTTTTGCGCGATCTAAATTGTGTCTCTCATATTTAACACTAAAGTAATTATCGCCGTCTATATAGTCGGTTAAAAAGCGTAAGCCAATCATAAAAGGCATTACTTTAGCACCTAACCAAAAGCTTTGTTTTTCTGCGGCCGTTAATACTGACTTTAATGGTTCAACGTAACCTTTAACAATTGCTGCAAAAATGTCTTCACGAACACCTACTTTTTCAAGCGCTGTTGAATCTTCTTGCTCTGCAGAGCAGAATGTTCTGACCATATCGCCAAAGTCATTAAGCCAATAACCTGGCATACAGGTGTCTAAATCAATCACCGCTTTTGCATCATTTGAATCTGAACAAAATAGCATGTTGTTTATTTTAGTATCGTTATGACACACGCGAATAGGGACTTTTCCAGCTAATGCATTGAGCTCATCAATGAGTGAGAACTGCGACAAGCAAAAATCAACCTCCTCCTGACAATGAGCTACACGTTTATGAGGATCGGCATTAATAACTTGCTTAAAAACCTCTGCACGCATGCCTAAATTATGAAAGTTAGGGATAACTGCATGTAATTTGTTAGCGTCAAAATCCTCTAATGCTGCAGCAAATTGGCCAAATGCATTAGCCGCGGTTTGCGCTTGGCTAACAGTATTAACCACATCTTCGCTGTAACTGCCACCAATAAACTCAAGGGCTCGCCAAGTATCGTTATTATTATTTACTAAATAGTCATGCTGAGTTGTTGCTACATGCCGCACAATTGCTAAGTTGAACTCACCGACTTGCTGCTTTTTGCTTAAGTGTCGTTCTATTAATCTTGCATTATCAACAAGTAACTGTGGTTTTGGGAATACCACCGTATTGAGCTTTTGTACAACCAATGACCGCTTAGGTGTGCTCAATAACATGGTAGTATTGATATGCCCACTACCAATGGGTTTTATACTCGCATGCTTATCGTCAAGGCCAAAATTCTCAGATAAGTAAACTTCTATAGGAATTGAATTCATTTTCTACTTCACTCTTTTCGCCCAAGGCGACAATAATTTATATCAATTGCATTAGGGTCTATTGACCTTTCAAGGTTAAATTTGCAGCAGCCTGTTTGGTATTTAGGCAAGGCAGAGCCTATGTGGTGTGGTTATTCCCCATAAATAGGCGATAACGCAGCATCAATGCCAAACAGGCGCTGCCCGAAGGATTCTGCCTAGGAGCGATTTACTCTTTGTTGCTCGGTTTTTACTTAGCCCACTAGGTTACAAACCTCGCGCCGCAATTAAACCGCCCCTAGTTTGAACAAATTGTAATCCGCAAAGGTCAACAGACCCTAAATTAGTGAACGATTACAGCGACAAGGAAATAACGCGATAGCAAGGCGAAAATTATGATACATAGTTGTTCTATATAAATAATTTTTAACGCAGGAAGCGGGTTATTTAATACGCTAGATTGATCATATTTTTAATAAAATTGGTATTAACACCTTTACGCTTGACGCAATGCGCACAAAGTAGCCGCAATGCTTGTCAGTTCTGATTTATAGGTAACACCAAACCAAGGCTCTTTTGCAGTGTATACAAATACAGGCTGTGCTTTTACATTAATCGCTTGCTGGATTTGATCAGGTAAGTAATATTCTTGCTGAGTATTAGCGTTATATTGCTGTAAAAACGTCTCAAAACCTTGTTGCAAATAATCAAAAAAGCACGGCGTGATCCCCCAAAAACTCATAGATCCTAGCGCATCTCGGCTAATTTTTTCACGCAAGCCCTGCGGATTATTTCCAACAATATGTGCAGACTCTTTTTGAATATTTAAATATTCCGTCACTGCAACAAGCCTTCCATCAGCAATACTACATACTCCGCGATTAACCCCACCGTGCTCAGAGAGGGTGTTGATAATCGGGTACCCCACCATTGCCCATTCGGGGCTATTTTTAAAATGCTCACTAAGCAATAAAAATGAAGACGCACCATAATAGTCATCTGCGGTAATAACAATTGCAGGGTTGTTAATATATGCTTTGGCACACAGTAACGCATGCCCTGTGCCCCATGGTTTTATACGTTGCTGTGATAGTGCTTTGTATGCATCAGGAACAAGCGCGTTATGTTGCTCTACTAATACCACGTCAAGGGCTTTAGGTAAGCGAGGTAAAATAGTGTGTTCTATCTCACTGCGAACGGCTTGATTGATGATCAGTACAACCTGTGTCACACCGGCGCGATACGCATCAGTAATGCTTAACTCCATAATCGTGCAATTTAGCCCAGGTATTTCTGCTATTTGTTTATTGCCACCAAAGCGACTACCTAAGCCACCCGCAAGCACAACCAAACTCAGTTTATGTTTTTTCATTTAGAGTCTGCGCATTTATGAGGGTAATTTACCAAGCCAAGCTTGCAACCAAGGCTCAGTTACCGGCCATGGCTCAAAGTCTTCACAGGCATCGATTTCTAGTCGGTTACCAACAGGTTTAGCTTGTAAATCACGTAGTAGCTCATCAAAGCTGCGCCCGGCCCCACAAAACGTATCACCGTAACTTCTATCACCCATGGCAACAATACCAAAAGGCTTGTCTGTTAGCATTGGAAAAGTACTATTTAATTGATGATAAAGATCCGCTAAATTATCAGGAATATCGCCTTGCCCAGTGGTCGAGGTAACAATTAAAATATGCGAAGCATTTTTTATATCATCTAAAGTAGGCTGCTCGAAGACACTAACCTGATGACCAGCTTGCTCTAGCGTGTCGCTAACTTGCTCACTTAATCGCTCTGCACCGCCATACACGCTGCCAACAAAAATACTAATATGTGCCATTTAATAATCCTCTTCTTGTTCTGGCCACCCCAGCTGTTTGCAAATGTTTAACATTGCATCACCCAGCGGCGCTTTAATTGTTATGGGTTCATTATTATAAGGGTGCACAAAGCTAAGCTCTGATGCAAACAACATTAGACGGCGAAGCGAAAAATGCTCCCTAAAAAACTGATTATGCTGGTTATCGCCATGATTTACATCACCAATAATAGGTAAAGACAAGTGCTTTAAATGCCGGCGTATTTGATGTTTGCGACCCGTTTTAGGAAAACACTCTACCAAAGAATAACGAACCGTTGGGTATTTTCCTATTGGGATAGGCAGCGCAGCTTGATGCAAACAATTAAATTGGGTTTGTGCTTCTTGCGCGGCTTTGTCTTGATCAGCAAACTTATCGGCTATTTTGTCGAGTTCTTCTTTTAACGGTTTATCTAAAAAAACAGATTCAGGCGCAAACCCGCGTACCAACGCTAAATAACGTTTTGTTATTGTGCCCTCAATAAATAATTGATTCATATCACGCGCCGCCTCTGAGCTTAATGCAAACAGTAATACACCCGCAGTAGGCCTATCAAGACGGTGAACAGGAAACACATGTTGCCCTATTTGATCGCGCAGCATTTGCATTGCAAATTGAGTTTCATGTTTATCTAAAAATGAGCGATGAACAAGTAGCCCAGAGGGTTTATCTATTGCTACATAATTTTCATCTTGATAAAGAATCGACAGTTCGCCGTATTCAATAGGCTCTGGGCGCTCACTCATTAGGCTCTCCTAAATATGAATCTAATTGGGTCAGTAAAGCGATAATGTATTCGCTGCCTGATTTATCAGTGAGTGTCATTTGCGCCATCGGGGCGACTGCAAAATTGCGCGGTAACGGCTGCTTGTTGTCAATTAGCCGCTGTAACTTTTCAATAAATACAAACTGCAACCATTGTTCAAATGCCAGTGTATCGTGACAAAACGGTACGCTAGAATCTAATAAATCGGGATTCAGTGGCTCAACCTGCCACAGTTGATGCTTTTTAAGTAGCGCCGCTAATTGCTGTAAATATATGTGGGTTTGCTGGTACATAATCACCCTTTGGTCTGTGTATTATGCAATTATACCCTGTTCCCACAACAGTCGCTATGGCGTATAATTAAGGTAATTTTGTAGTAAAAACAGTTGGAAATCCATGAGTGAACATATAGCTACGTTAGGCCAGCTTTTAGATGGTGCAGGCACTCAATGGCGTGCTTTTGATATTGGCAGGCACATTACCAAGCTTGATAAACAACAATTTTTAGCCGTTGAACAAGCGCAAATTCCTTACCCTTACCCATTAGCAGGTCATGCATGGTTAGCGATTCAGTTTTGGGATAGCAAAGCCAGTAAAGAACCCTATGTGTGGTTCTTAAAATTCCCACTTGATGAGCAAAGTAAGTTAGTAAGCGCGAGCCGTGATCACTTTGCAGATATGGTTATTCAGGCACTAGGAACAGAAATTACCGGCGAGCAAGCCGATGGCACACTCGATAACAACCCTTATGTATTTACTCCGAACGCGAATAAATTAGCGGCGTTTAATGCACAAGTTAAAGTGTTGCTAAAGCAACCAGCGTCGCAATACTACGAGCACGCCCAACTCTACTTTAGTGGCCAAATTGGCTTTGATAATTGGCAAAATGTCGCGTTACAAGGCATTGCCGATTTTGCTTATCGTCTTCATAGTGCTGATAACTTGAAGCACTTACAAGCAGCGTGGCCTAAATTACCAGTTGAAGTATTACAGCCATTAAGTGCAATGCTTGAACACATCGAAATACCGCCCTCGTTAAGTGAGTTATTGTTAAGTTATGGGCAAACCGCCCTTACTAATTATGATGTTGTTGCGGCCTCTGCCGCGCTGCGTGCAATATCATCAGGGCAAGCAGCAGGGCTTAGCGCACAACTTGTTGACTGCGCGCTTAACTCACCTTTAGGGCAAGATTCTGATATTTTGTTGACCATTGCTGGTCGCTGCTTTAAACAGTTAGAACAACCACAGCGTTTACATGTGTTTATGGATAACTGTGCGCATCATGAGAAAATAGCTGAATTATTTCCTAGCGTTTTTGCAGATTTAGTTGCAATTGCGACTATTCGCCCTCACTTATTAGCTTTATTACGTGAAGAAAACAGAAGCGAGACATTAGCTCGCGCAATTGGAAGGTTATTCTCTTAAATGGCTAGTTTATGGACGTTCATACTTATTGGTGCTGTAATTTATTTTTTTTGGCTAAATCGTAAAATAGCCGAAGCAGCGAACGTTCATGCCAAACGCCAAAGCGAGCAATTGCAAGTGCAACTTATGAGTGTAGCTTGCAACAAGCGTCGATTTGGCATTTTAAAAAGTGGCAAACCGGGCATGAAAAGCGAATTTATTTTTGAATTTTCAAGTGACGGTGAAAACGCCTACCAAGGGGTATTAATCATGGAAGATGAAAAACTAAAAAGTGTGGTTGTGCCACCACATAGAATATAATTTCTTAGCACAAAAAACTAAGGCGTAACCTCAGTTACGCCCCAATTGCAAACATCCTGTAAGGTATCCTTTACCTATTCCCTGTTTATCATCCTCTGAACGAGCAAACTACCGTGTTTACTCTCCATTGCATCCTGCAATATCCACTTGCCGCCTTGGCTATCCTGCGTAAACTAACGCTCCTGCAATTTCCTATCGCATCATCCTTGGTGTCCTTTAAATAGCTCCCAGCTATTTTAGTACTCCGTGTACTTCCTGTTTCATCCCTGCATCCGTGTTAACTTGTCCTTTGTGCTTCCTGCTAGTAACTACTTAGTTGCCTGATTCCTTATCCGTGGCAGTAGCTCAATCATTGGGCTATGTCGTCTTGACAAAGTAAAGTTTAAAGCAAACGGCTTCGTATGATAGTGAGGAAAACAAAAAAAATTATGGTCATAAAATTGAAAAATAAAAATAACTTTAAATAACAATGACTTGATGTTTTTAAGAAGATAAAATACGGAGTTGAACTGACAAGGCGCACGTTAATGTAAGATATATCTCACGTAAGTGCGCCCTATTTGGAACATTGGCTTACATAATCACAATTCTAAACACCTAGCCTTGTACAGATAGAGCTGTTTTAAAAAGTAATTCACCTTTAACTCGGTTAAATGTGAGCTGCTTAAAGTGTTCAAAGCCTTGTGATTTAAAAAATTGCGTATGTTCGTCACGAGTCACAAATACCGCTATACCAGAGGACTCAGGATTGTCATGTAATAAACCATCTAAGCCTTTAAGTAATTGGCGGCCAAACCCTTGACCATGAAAATGTGGGTCAACGGCTATAAACGCTAAAAAGTAGTAATTGCCTTGCGGCTTTAGTGCATCACGAATAGTTTTTTCTTTTTCAATTAATTGATTCGTTTGCAAATAACCGGCACTTAACATCAACTTTAATCGCCAATGCCAATAACGCTCTGCTTGAAGTTGGCTACTTGACTCAAATACACAAGCAACTGCTTTTAACTTATCGTTACGGTAAAGGCCAATTAAAGGCTGTTTTTCTTGCCAAAAGCTACTGAGCTCTTCGCGAATAAGCGCACGGAGTTTTTTTTCATAGTCCAGAGGGCTTTTTTCGTTATACCCTAGCAGAGTTTGTAAAATAGGGTCATTTTGGTAGGCCTGATATATAAGGCTTGCAGCGGTACTGATATCTTCTGGTGCAATATGTTGCACGCTAAACGTGTCTGTGGATTCTGCTGTGGCTGTCATTTTATTTCCTTTATTATTTTATACCCTTTGTCATTACGCCGCGTAACTTGTTTGGGATTAATTTTGAACTACAACGATGACCAAATGCTCATATAACTATATACCTAAGTGGGACAAATAAGCGAATTTACATTTTAGTTATTACACTTATTCTCTGTATTGAGTCAGATCATGCTTTAGCGACTTACTACTGAGTAAATAAAGCGTAAATTCAGTAAGGGTTAAACTGGCTAGATATATCATTCCCCCCTAGAGTTAATAAGTATTAAGTATTAATTCATTAAGGAGCACGATTATGGATACGACTAAGCACGACATAAATACATTGTTCGCACAATTAGGTTTACCTAATACAGAAGCAGAAATAGATGCATTTATTGCATCGCATGCCATTTCGGATACCACATTATTGCAAGATGCTCCCTTTTGGGATGAAGCCCAACAACACTTTATTGCTGAATCGCTGGCGGTTGATGGCGATTGGAGTGAGGTAATTGACGAACTCGACTCTCGCCTTCGTCAAAATAATTAAATCGCACATTTTAATGTGTCTGAGCCACTTTATTGTTACCATACCTGCTCGCAACTTCCATGTTGCGAGCTTACTTTATTAAAGAGTTATAAATCGAATGAATGCTGCTGTATTTGAAGCTATTAAAGTCCTTCTTGATGAAGGCAAAGTCCCCACTGTTGCACTAACTAAAAGCCGTTTAGTAAAACCACTTCCTATGCCGGTTATTATTGCGGCAGTGAGTCAATATAAAAATAATCCCGATTCAATTTATAATTTAATGAAAACACCCGAGCAAGCAAGTAACTCAAATCCTAAAAACACTCAGTTAGATAGAATTGAGCAAAAACTTGATCGATTACTTGCTTTGCTAGAGCAAAAATAATTTGAGACTATAAATGTTTGTTGTTGATTTAACATTTGATTGCTACCAAGACACAACCCTAGAGCAAGCCGAGCAGGCAATAAACCGCTTAGTGAATGCATTACGCTTTAATGGCCAAATCATTGGAGAGGAATTTCCAACGGTTTTAAAAGATGGCTATTTTATTACTCGTGTAATGTGCCCGACCGAAGACGCCATGCACCCACTTAATAACAGTGCGTTTGTTAAACACAGTGTTGAAAAGCTTCATGGCGCTGGTTTGCTTGCTCCCAAAGTAAAGGTCATCGGCCAAGATATTCACTCCAATGGTGCCGATGGCTGTAAAGAGCCATCAAGCTATATTTTATATACCACCTATGTGCATACATGTAGCCCACTGTATTGTGGCGATGACTTTTTACCCGTGCCGCTATTTAATATTCCTGCGATTGCTAATGGTGACTATAAAACACTAATTAAATGGCAAGAAGATTGGCAAGCGTGCGATCAAATTCAAATTAATGGTGCAACACGCTGTGAATTTCCAGCGCTTGAAGAAATAGCCAGCACCCAAAGTGATTTATACCGCCGTGGTAAAGATATAACTAAACGGATTAGTTTTTTAACTAAAAAGCCTGTTTACTATTATTTATACCGTGTAGGGGGGGTTGATAAAGCCTCTGAACTTGAGCGTAAATGCCCGAGTTGCCATGGTGAATGGAAATTACCCGAGCCATGGTTTGGCTTGTTTGATTTTAGGTGTGAACCGTGTGGTTTAGTCTCTAATATTTCGTGGGATTTTCAATAAATCCCACACTTAAGGTGCTATGTCTAAAAACATCATACCTTAAAACTACCTTATAATTATACTGTCAACGATGCTATAAATTCACTGAGGTTTTTGGCAAGTACATGATGTGGCTTTTTACCTACATACTCTAGACACACCTCACCTGTTTCTACTAATACGGTAACAAGCAAATCGTCTTGGTCGGTTAACCCAATAAATACACTTGGCGCTTGTTTGAGTTTACGTTTCATTAAAACATGACCGGTGATATTTTGTTGCAGTAGCTCAAAATCACCTTCATTCCATGCTTGTAATAATTCCACTTGATGTCCGTCAATATTGGCTACAACACTGCCAGCAAACATATGGCCATAAAATTGACTCAGCGCCTCTGGAAACTCAAGCTCCAATGCGTTAGCTAGATCGGTTAATGAACCTGTAGGCTCTCTAACTATCGCTTGCCATTGGATCATGCCATGTTCATCGGCGCTACCTATTTCACATGGGCTTGGCCATTGCTCATCGTGGACGATTAATGGGCGCTTTTGTGTATTAGTAATCGTTTGTTCGCTAAATTTTTCGTGAAGTTGAGCTAATTGCATTGCAACAGACATACTGTGAAACTCATTTAATTTATATATAATGCATCCATTGTAACTATTTAAGAGCAAACATGACAGATTACAGCAATTCTCCCGATCTTAAAGGCAGCTTACTTGGTCAATCTACTGAGTATGTCGATCAATACACGCCCAGCTTGCTTTTTCCTATTGCTCGCAAGCTTAATCGTGATTCATTAAGTATTGATGAAACTGCGCTGCCGTTTAAAGGCCAAGACATATGGACAGGTTACGAACTGTCTTGGTTAAATACTAAAGGTAAGCCTCAAGTTGCGGTGGCATTGTTTACTTTCGAATGTCAAAGTAGTCATATTATTGAATCAAAGTCGTTTAAGCTTTATTTAAACAGCTTTAATCAAAGCCGTTTTGGGAGTATTGAAATTGTTAAACAACATTTAATTGACGACTTATCCAATGCGGTAAACAGCCCTGTAAAGGTAACCTTATACAGCGCCGATGACTACAATTGTATTCCTTGCACACCGCTTCCAGGTGAGTGTATAGATGAGTTAGATATTGAGATAGATAACTACCATATTGATGCCCATTCACTTAAATCACAAAGCAATAAAATAGTCACCGAAACTTTGCATAGCCACTTGCTAAAGTCTAACTGTTTAATTACTTCACAACCGGATTGGGCGAGTATTATTATTCGCTATACCGGTGAGCAAGTTTGTCGTGAGTCATTATTACGCTATTTAATTTCATTTAGAACTCACAATGAGTTTCATGAGCAATGTGTGGAACGTATTTACAGCGACTTAACCACTCAACTCCATATTAAAGAACTTGAAGTATACGCTCGTTATACGCGCCGTGGTGGGCTTGATATAAACCCATATCGCTCAACACATTATAACGAAACCCCATTTTCGGTAAAAATAAACCGTCAATAAGTGTCGCGTTACCTTAGCAAAAAAGGAGCCTGAGGCTCCTTTTTTAGTCATTAAGTTGCTTAGTTGGCACCGCCATGCCACACACATCAATATAGTTATGGCTGTACGCAAACCATTCCTCACTGCGGTTACCCCGAGCAATAATTAATTGTTTGAATGAATCAGAGTCTGTTTTCATTACTTTAAATTGGCTGCTATCGTCTGCTACATCCGCTAATACTTGTAGATCAGTAATGGGGTTAAACTCGGTATTTTCAGTTGGCGTTCGCGCTAGCTGATGAAAATGTGCCATGCCTTTAAGCACCCGACCAAACACGGTAATATTTTTGTCTAAATAACGCGGCCCTTGACCTATGGTGACAAAAAACTCACTGCTGGCACTGTTTATATTGTTATCGCGCGCCATTGCAAATATGCCATGACAATGGACTTGCCACGTTTGTGTATGCGCTTGGTTTTGTGCAACCGCAAAGCCACCTAAAAACCCCGTTACGGGTGCATAACCATCACTGCCCATCTCGGTTATTAAAAGTGGCTCAGTGGTGGTTAAATAAAATTCCGCTGGCACCGTGTTATCTTTAGTTTTGGCTAACTTTTTACCCGTACTATCGCCACCTTGAGCTACAAACCCTTCAACAAAACGGTAAATGTGAGTACCTTGATAAAAGCCTTGTCTTGCCAGTTTTTTAATATTCGCAGTGTGTTTAGGCGCAAGTTTGGGGTTAAGCTCAATATATGCGGCGCCTGTGGGCAGGGTTAACTTCAGAATATTCTCTGATTCGACCCATCGCCATTCATCATCTTTAGCCGCCGCAATAATCTCACTGCTTGTTAGCTTTTTAGCCGATGAGGCTGGTGATTGAGTACTGTGCTGGGCACACCCACCTAACAAGGCCGACACTAAAAGGGTCACTACACACTTTTTCATACCTTTCCTTTTTTATAGTTATCTATTAGTCCCAATCAAACTTATACAGTATATCTACGTTTTGGTATAAGCCACTGGTTATTTCTATGTATAGTTTAGAGAGTAACTGGTAGCGCACAGCCACTTCACTGAGTGAGTCGAACACCCCGACACTGTACTTAACCTGTAAGCTTGGGGCTATATAACCCGATATCTCTACTTTTGTTTGTTCACCACTGCCTTTAGAGCTTAAGCTTACATCAGATAAACCAAAGGTTTCACCCACCTTAGAAACCACTCCCTCACTGCGACTCACGCCTTGAGAAAGTAATAATTGAGTTAACATAGCATCTGTAGAGCTGTCGCCCTCTCCTAATGGTTGCCCATTGAGTAAATAGGCTAAGGCTTGGGCTTGATCCATCGCAGGCTCAGAAAATACTTTTAACATAGGTTGCTCAACACTGCCGGTTAAAGTCACCCCGGCAATCACACCATCAGCGGTATTATCTGGGTTACGAATCGCTTTAATGTTGAGATACGGTTTGTCGATTGCGCCACTAAAACCTACTTGCCCTGTTCTAATTATCAAGTCTTGCCCGAAGGCTAAATACGTCCCTTCTATTAAATTAAGCTCTCCGGTTGCAATAATTGGCGTACCTTGGCTCATTTTAAGCGCTAAATCACCAGTTACTTTAGACTTGAGTCCAAACGATTCGACTTTTACATCATTTTTTACTGTTACTTTTAAGTCTACATCATAATCAAAAGGGACTTTTTTAGCCGCTTGTGTTTTTTGATCAATAATTATTTCATCATCGCTTACTTGCACCGCGCCCTCGGGCAACTCTTCAATTTCTATACGCCCATAAGGTACAACCACTTCACCAACAAGGTTAAGCGCGTTATCTGCTATGCCGATTTTTAGATCGGGTGATACTTTAAATATCACACCCTGCTGCGCTCTAACAAAAAACTCATTGCCAACAACTGCAACATTAACCGCGGGTTGCTCACCTTGCCAATCAACATCACCGGTAAGTTTAACTTGCCCGCCTTGAGGATCACTTAAGTTACCTTTAATCGTTGCCGTGGTTTTATTAAATAAAATATGTATATTAGAGTCTTTAAGTGCAACGGGTAATTGCTCTCCCTCTAAATTAATGTCTGCTATATTAAGCTCACCATCTAACTGAGGATCTTTGAGCGTTCCTGCTAATGTAACCTGTCCGCTGATTGCCCCTTTAAGTTGCTCAAGCGTATCTAAAAATGGCTGAATGTCTGAGAGTAAAATTTTATCTATATTAACGTTACCAGAGAGTGTTTGTGTGTTTTGAATGTCGTCAATATTTATATCGGTAGCTATTTTACCTAGCACACTGGATGCCAAGTTAGCTTTAATTTTACCAACTTGCGAATCTGAAAAAGCACGAATACTGAGTGTTTCTATTGGGAGTTTAAATCGATCCTCTTCTGAGGTTAGCACTGCATTTAATCCATTAGAATTTACATTAGCTCTGAGTGTTTTAAGTGCACCTGACTGCCAATTAGCAGCAAAATCACCTGTTAAGTCTCCGCGTGTGCGAATATTATCTGGTAATAAGTGCTTAAGCTCTGCAAGTGAGAGGTTAGCAAGCTTTGCATTAAACTGCCCTAGCGCTTTTGTTTGCGACAAGGTATCTATACACAACTTACTTTGAGCTGATTGCCAACAATGAGCACTCACATCAAAATCCCCGTTTTGTGTATTCACCATAACGGATATTTTTTTAGTATTATTAAAACTCAGCTTTTTATCACTAAGGGTTATGTCACTTAGCTCACCATTCCAAATGGCATTTTTCATTTTGCCATTAAGCTCAAGTTCCACCGCGCCTTTTTCGGCATCAATCGACGCGCTAAGTTGATGATCTGTTTTATCACCACTGGCAGCTATGTTTATATTATTAATTTGCTGCCCAGCGACCAGTGCAGATGCAACATTAACACTGAGATCAGTTTGCCAATCAGCGGCCGTATCTAGTTGAGATTTTATAGCAAGTTTATTAATGTTTATCTCATTAAAAATAAAACGCTCTAGTATGACGGCTAAGTTAACCGAAGGGGTTAATCTGTTGCCGCGTACTTTTAAATCCGCTTTACCGTTAGTAATAAAAGGAAGGTTAGCCTGCTCATCACTATTAAGCGTGATATCACCGTCAACTTGCCATGTATCATCTACCTGCCCATTCAAAGTTAACTTGTTAGCACCACTACTTAAATAAAAACTATCGATATCCGCTTTTAATTGATTATCTAACTTAAAGTTTGCAGCAAACTCTAAGGGAACGTTGTTTAAAAAGCCAGCTAGCTTAGTATTGTTCATTTGTAGCTGCCAGGTATCGGCTTGAGCGTTAAATACGCCTTTAAACGTCCCTGAAACATCACTGGTTAGGGCATCGGTTAAGTATTGCGCTTTTAAATTTGATAAAACGCCGGTAAAGTCCGCTTTAATTCCCTGTTGCCAATCAAGCTGTGCTTGAATATTCGCAGCGCTATCGTTAGTTTTTAAAGCAAGCGTTTCAAGCGTTGCCTTGGTTAGTGTGCCTTTTAGCTGAGCATTTAAATCTACACTTGGATAAGCATCTAGCTGAGTATTACCCGTTAAACTTAATTGATAGTCGTTAGCATTACCTTGGGCACTTAAATTGATGTTTTTAACCTTTAGCTCATTATTTTGTGTATTAATAAGCCATTGATTAATTTTGCCATTAACACTAAAGGGATAATTTTTCTGTTTGAGGTTGGCTGTTGCTCTCAAATTTAAAGGAAATAATCCTGTGGTATCAAGCGCAATGTTAAGCTTGGCTAGATCACCATTTATATCAAGAGTAGCTCTGTGTTCATTCCCTTTTAAGCTAATGTTGCCGTTAATAGGCATAGCCCCTTCCAGTGTTGCATCAAGCTGAGTATTTAACTGCCACTGCTGATAACCTGCCGATAGTGACTGTACCTTAATAGTGGCATCTTCTACGCTCATTTGCAGGGCAATATCATCAATTGAATAGTGTTGCTCGCCCTGATTTATTGTCACGTTGGTGATATTGAACTGCTCAACATTGATGTTAAGTGGCGAGATAAAATCGATATTGGGTAAAGCTGGTAATTCCTTAATAGCCATTGTTGTTTGTTGATTAGCCGCTGCTTGTTGAGCTGCGGTTTGCTCTTTTAATACCACATTAATACGAGGAATGGTTAAGCGTTTAATTGTAACATCAGACCCTTCAGCCTTTGCCGACAATTGCAGAGTGTTAAGTGTTACGTTTGCACTTGAATGATTTAAAATAAATTCATCAATAGCTAGATTTTTTAATGCAATATTAAAGGGTAAGGTTATTTTTTTTAATGCTTCGGTTGGCGTATCGTCTTTATTCTCAGCGCTTTTTGGCAAGGTTAATTTAATCGACTTAGCGCTTAAATTATCAATACAAATACCATCACATTGCCACCAAAATAAATCTATCTTTAGTTGCTGTGCATTAACGCTTACGCCATTTTGGTCAAACTGTAAGTTAAACGTGTCATTGTATAAAAATCGGCCATTTTTTATTTCAATGGTTAAGCCATCAACCAATTTATTCGCTGTATAAGCAAGCAATTGATTACCTGGGGCGGTAAACAAAACGCAAAACAGTGTAACTAACAGCGTTGCTAAAACGGCGCTAATTATCGCCGTTACTTTTTTAAATACTGACATTAAATTTCAGGCCCTATGGTAATACTTAAACGGGTACTTTTACTTTCTTTTGTGAGCCCCCACGCGTGATCAACTCTTATCGGACCAACCGGTGTTAAATAACGAAAACCAAATCCTGCACCTACTTCAAATTGTTCTGAAAAATCATTGGTTGCGGTCCCCCCATCAACAAACAGCGCAGCTCGCCAATTTTTAGCAAATTGGTAGTTGTATTCAACGGTACTCGCTAATAAATATTTACCACCAATACGCTCACCCTGCTCGTTTTGCGGAGAAATCGACTGATAAGCAAAACCCCTGACACTTTGATCGCCACCGGCATAAAATCGCAAAGAAAATGGCACGTTATTTATATCATTAACAATCATTGCGCCCACGTTTGCTTTTAAAAAGATCAGATGGCGGTCAAGGTAAGTACGTAACCAAGCATGCTGTAATTGAACTCTAACCAAATTGGTACTTGAGAGTACGCTATCGAGTCCAAACTCAGCTGAAATAGACCACTGCTCCCCCCAATAAGGTGTGGTGCCACCCTTTGATTGTTTACGCGCATAACTGATCCCAGGCATTAACATTTCACTTGTTTTTTCTTCGTCATCCCCTATGCGGTAGGTTTCTTGCTCACGCCTTAAAAAAGCCGTTCGTACCCATTTATGCTCAGTTAACCACTGGCGCTGTAACTGACCTGTTAGTATTTCACTGTAGGTTTCATTGGTTAATTCATCTTCCAACTTATAACCGACAGAAAAGCGCCATAAATCATCGTTCGGATCATTCACCGGCACGGTGTAAGCCATGGAAATATCTTGCTGTTTTTGAGAAACATTTAAATTGCTTTCAAGATAGTGCCCGTTATCGGTGATCCATGGTTTACTCCATTTAAAACGTACTTTCGGCCCTAAATCTGTACTAAAGCCACCACCAATTTCATAACTATTTTCTGGTTTATGTAACACATCGACTTTTATAGGAACTTGCTTGTTTTTTCTCGCTGTAATATCGGCGTAAACACGCACGCTCTTAAAATAAGGGGTACTTGATAAATCAAGATTATAATCGGCAATATAGGATGCTTTGTACGACTGACCCATTTTAAATGGCGCCAAAGAGCGGATATATTTTTCGGCTGGAGTATTTCTGGCAATTAAAATATCACCAAATTGATAACGAACACCGCTATCAATAGTAAAAGTAATGGTTGCGCTGTGTTTTTTGAGTGATACTTCAAATTTTCTAACAGGCCATTTTGCATCGAAATATCCATACTCTAGCAACACTGACTCTATTTTTTTATGCGCGCTGCTATAAACCCCATGATTTAAAATATCACCTTGTTTTAAATTAAGATCTTCAATCGTTTTTTGAACGAACGGATCCTGTTTTGCTTCACCATTAACCGTTATATTAAGTGACTCAATACGTGTGGCTGGGCCTCGCTCTATATTTACAACAAGTTCGCGCTCGTCTTTATCAAAATCAATATTTACTACTGGACTATAATAACCTAAGGCTTTGATACTGTTCTCAACTTGCGTTTTTGCATACCGACGAAGTGTACGGGTTGGTTTTTCACCAACAAGTTGTTTTAAATAAAGTGCAACGTTATTTTCTAAGTCACCACTGATCCCTTTAATTTCATAATCTTCAATTATATTTTCAGAGGCAATAGAAGACAGGCTTACTAATAAGCAAAAAAAACAAAAAAACTTTAAAAGCTGATTGAACAAGTAAATATCCTTACTGTGGTATCCATAAAATAAACCGCTAGACAGAGATATACTACCATAGCCACAATGAGCCTAACATTAACTTAATCGCAATTAACACTCAAAGATGCAGTCAAAATTTAGTACGCGTTAACGGTTTATTTTGGTTACAATAGCTATAACGAGTACAAAATAAAATTAATGAGTTTTTTAATGCAATTCCCTGATGATGACAATGGCCAGCTACTTGCTGAAATTTCCGCCGCTGGTGTAGATTTAAGTAAAATGCAACAAATTGATTTTTACATTTTATTTGAACAACAGGTTGATGCCGAAAAATTTGCAACTGAGATTGTAAATGATGCATTAGTGCAAACTGCTGATGTGGAAAAATGCAACGATACCGGCGTTTGGGAAGTAATTGCCCATGTACAAATGGTGCCTGAACATGCACTGTTAGGCCAAGCAGAACAATACATTGAAAGCATAGCGAACAGCTTTAATGGCTATGGTGATGGCTGGGGATTAGACGCAGAAGAGGCATAATCCCTAATTTAAATGATGAATGATATCCAGCTTAGTCTATCGACTTAGCTGGTTTGCTTTTCTAAAGCAGCCTTTATAATCAAAAAGTTTATCTGCTACTTTCCAGCCATATTTTTTACTTTTTCGCGCAATCACAAAATCCGGTGGTATTAAATCAAACTGCGCTTTTATAACTTGCTCTGCACTGGTAAATTCAATGGGTGATTGGCCCTGACCTACACGCTTACCAAACTGCTGATTAAAATAATACCGAGCCCCTTTGTTTGATAAATCAAAAATTTCATCACAACTGGCTCCGTCTTCATCAAAATAAGTGATTTTTAATAACTGCTCTTTTATTTTGCTTACACTCAAGCCGCTACAACGTAGAACTAATGCGTCTTTAAGATTCAATGCATTGCGCAGCTTATCATCAGGGTCGGCCATCACAGCGTCACAATCATGGCATTTTCGAGCAGCAATATCATTTTGTGCGCCGCACTGCTCACACTCTTTAAAACGAAAGCGGTAATCGCATTGCTCGCTTAAACCGTTATCATCTTCTAGCAAACCTTTACAACGCCTACCAAAGTGCTCGATTACTTTGCCATCAGCATCTGTTTTTCCCCAAAATATATTGGCAAAGCCACACCCAGGACACAGCACTTGCACGGGTTCATTATCGCTATCGCCTTTTTTATCTCCCACTTCTGGGTAGAACAAGTCAAAGCCATTACCCGCATAGTCAATCACTAAACAATCATCTTTACCCTCAGCTAACCTCAAGCCTCTCCCTACAATTTGCTGGTATAAACTTACCGACTCCGTGGGGCGTAAAATAGCAATAAAATCAACATGGGGTGCATCAAAACCCGTTGTAAGAACCGATATATTTACTAAATATTTTAACTGTTTAGCTTTGAACTGCTTTATTATTTTATCGCGTTCGCTATTCGGCGTATCCCCCGTGATCAGCGCACTGTAATCCTCTGGTAGATAAGTCATTATCTCTTGTGCATGCATAACCGTAGCGGCAAAAATCATCACGCCGTAACGATTTTCACTGTATTGTATAACCTGTTGTAAAATTGTTTGAGTTGCACGAGTCGATTTTTTTAACAGCGCATTCATATCCTCATTGCTATATTGCCCAAATGCATTACTACTTAAAGATGAAAAGTCATAATGGCTAATCGCAGCATCAACCTCTTTAGGGGGAGTTAAGTAGTTATGCTTAATCATATAGCGCAAAGGTAATTCAAAAATACAGCGTTTGAATGGGCTTTCCTTATTACCACGCACAAACCCATGGTAATGATGCTGATAAATCCAGCCTAACCCAAGGCGGTAAGGCGTTGCTGTTAAGCCTAATACTTTTAATTCAGGGTTGTGAGATTTAAGTGCATTAATAACCTTACCATATTGGCTTTTCTTTTCGCCATTCACTCTGTGGCACTCATCAATAATGAGTAATGAGTAGTGCTCATTAAGTTTGTCTAAATTACGCGATAACGACTGCACACTCGCAAAAGTGACCTGATGGGTTAACGACTTCTCTTTGAGTCCTGCGGAAAATATACTCGCCTCAAGACCAAAGCTTTTATATTTTTGAGCATTTTGCTCAACCAATTCTTTTACGTGCGCCAACACCAATATTTTTTGTTTAGCGATACGCGCAAGTTCAGCTATCACTAAACTTTTACCCGCACCTGTAGGCAGCACAATGACAGCAGGATCATTGGTTTTTCTAAAGTGTAAAACGGTGCGTTCAACCGCCTCGCTCTGGTAGGGTCTAAGGGTGTAGGTCATCAAAGGTAAGAATTCTTAATCTAATTAATGGTTAATTTTTAGAAAGACAGCTTTATTTCACATTCGTTTTAATATTTATATTCATAAATAATCAGCTAACTTTGAAACTATTTATAAATTTAGAGCACTATATTATGTATAAATATAAAAAATACCCTTAATCAAAATGATTAAGGGTATTTAATTACATACTTAACTTATCTGCAATTCTAAGGAACTTTATTAGTATAAAATTTTTATACTAATAAATAGTAGCTTTAGAATCTGTAAGTAGCTTGTAGGTAGGCAAAACGACCGATATTGTCATAAATCGCTGAGCCTGCGCCCGTACCGGTTGAGCCCGGTAATCCACGATTGAATAAGTTATCAACACCTAACTTAGCACCGCTTAAATAATATTATTTTAAGTTAAACCAGCCAGTAATTGAGTATCTTGCAGCACGAGCAAATGGAGTTACATAAGAAACAGAATGTGGTAATTGCACATCAAAAAGAGATAAAACATTACTTTTAGGCATAAACGTCTCTGTCAGCTTTCCATCCATTTCATAAAAATGTAACAAACCACCCCAGTCTGGGTGCCACTGTGGTGTAAAACCAAAAAAAAAAGCGATTGCTCTTTGCTTTGTAGGGAGTACATCAAATGCTATTTTTTATAACCCTTATATAAACAGCCTATCTTTTCTTTGTTAGAGTCAATTAAATCAACTTTTTCAATTTCGCACAATTCTGATAATAAAGAGTAAACAGTCGAGTTTTTATCTGCAGCACTTTTTAAATCTTCCAGTCTATAAATTAGTCCATCTAACTCTGATTTAAACAGGGAAAAAGCTTTATTCAAATCTATAGAGCGATTTTTTAAAATGAATTCATAAAAGTTAATTAATAGTGTTGCATTAATAGCATGCGGATTAATTTTTTTATCATCATTAATCAGTTTATTTAAAGACGCTGAAAGTATAACCTCGTTATCAGAATTTTTTTGAATAGCATTTATAATATCTGAAAGAATCGGAACCATTGTTTTTTTTACTCTTCTTGCTGAGTCTAAAATTATAATATTTGGAACAACAATGTCTGAGTCTATATTGTGACATATAATCTGCACAAGACCATTTGGTTTTAGTACCCTTAGCATTTCAATAACGCTGACATTTATATCACTATATTCTAATGCAAATTGTGATATAACGGCATCAAAGTGTTCATTTTCAAAAGGAAGTGCTTCAGCATAAACACCCGATAAAAAATCTCCTTTAATATATTTTGTAGTATTTAAGTTTATAGTTGCAGGATCAATACCTGTAAACTTTATATCCATGCTTACATTTTTTTGAATAAGATCTATCAATGCCCCATTGCCGCTGCCTATATCTAAGACTTTAGAGTTCTCTTTTAATTTTTCACTAAACTCTAACCAGCAATTTTTAAGCTTACCCGTGTAGTTACCTTTAATATCTTGGCCAAAAGAAGTTATGTAACCTTGTTTCCAATAATCACTCCAATAAGCTTTCATATTATCTCCAAATAAAAAAAGGGCTGAAGATCAGCCCTTTTTAAAATTTAAATAAAAGTTTAGAAACTAATTGTGTAGTTTACACGGTAGTCACGACCAAAGTTATTATAAAGATCTTGGTTATCCCAAGTTCCTGCTGAAGAGAATACAGGGTCTTCATCAGTAAGGTTATTAACAGTAAATGTCACTGCGCCTAAATCACCTGCATTGTAAGTATAAGTTAGGTTATGAATTAACCAACTATCTAACCTACCATCTTGCTCATAGAAACCATCACCATCGCTATCTAACTCTGTTTCAGATGTGCTATCGGTGTAAGTAGAGTTCCAAGAAACTGAATGATCTTCATATGACCATGAAACCGTAGCAACTGATTTTAATTTTGGTTGACCAGACCAACCAGTTGTATTTTGCACTACGCCGCCAACTTCAGAATCGTATGTAAGTACAAAACTATTAACGTTGCTGAAACGTAAATCACCGAAATCAGTTTCTAAGTTAGCGTTAATTGTAAAGTCAATACCTTCAATTTCAAAACCTGCGCCGTTAAAATAAGATGTACCTGCCTCAATTAAAGTACCTGAAGCAGCACGTTTCAGATAAAAAGTTTCATTTGATGTATCTGCATCTGGTGAAACTGCAGTAATTAAGCCTGCAGCTTCATCACTAATAAGGCTTTGTAATGACTTAGATTGAATTACGTTGTCAACTGAAAGCATAAAGTAGTCGAGTTTAAAACTTAAATTGTCATTTACATCCCATGCAACACCAAGGTTAGTGTAATCAGACGTTTCTGCATCTAACTCGGAGTTTTGTGTGTAATAGGTATCATACTGACGAGAAGTCGTTGAGCCATTATTATAATCGATTGCTGCTTCCGCAGAAAAAGTACGTGCTGCATTTAACAAATCGAGACCTGGTGCACGGAAAGATTCTGAGTAAGAGCCACGAATAACTACACCTTCAGCAACGTCCCAACGAGCAGATATTGCAGGTGCTATGTTGTCACCGAAATCAGAATAATCATCATAACGGGCTTTTAAATTTACTTCAATTGTTTCGGTTACAGGCAAAACAGTTTCGAAGAACAATGCCGTAACGTCACGTAGACCTTCAGAAGAATTACCTGCTGAGCCACCGATACGACCCGCTTCTGATTGACCATCGTAGATGTCAGCATAAGTTTGTTCAAAGTACTCAGCGCCTACATAATGAGATATAGTACCTCCGGGAAGCTCACCTAAGTCAAACCCAATACCTGCAAAGTACTGATCAAATGTAGATGAAGACTCCTGAAGAGTTGTTGCTTTCATGTTTGCAACACCTTCGTCAGAACCAAGGTCGATATCATTTTGCTGGTTGTAAGCAAGTCCAGAGTATGACAGGTAATACTGACCTACTGACTTATTATCAGCTTTATTGCGGTGGTAATAAACTTCCCAAGAAGCATTGTTCCAGTCTAAATATCCACGAAGGCCGGCTGTTAGATCTAGGTTATAATCATCAACATTACCATCACGAGTACCAATACCGACCCAGCGGAAGTAACCTGTTGTTTCCTCACCGTAAGGGTTATGCTCATTATCTGCAGCCATATTATTCCATGGAGCAGCTGGTGGAGCATAACGGCCAAACGAAGAATTTTGTACAAACATTGCTTGACTGAAGAACTCTACATCTTCAGATAAATCATAGTTAGAACTTACATACAATGTACTGCGATCTATTGATGCTGTGTTGTAAGAAACATTACCAAATGCATACATACAATACTCTGAGCCAGGGCCCCAATCTTCATTAGCATCTACTCTACGGAACGTATCTTCGCCGTATTCAGCAATTAAGTCATCACATTTTAAAGAAGCTGAAGCTGTTGCAAAATCAGGAGAAACAACTGTCGCACCATAAATAGACCAACCTACTGTGTCTGCTGTATAAGCTTCGATGTCGCCATCGCCATCTAAATCACCAATTTTTGCTTTGGTATAATCACGAGCGGCGTCACTGATACCTTTACGTTTTTGATGATCGAATGAAAAAGTAATATTACCTTTATCATTCGATATACCACCAACAACAGAAAACTCAGTTGAGGTAGTTCCTTCATCTTGATCACGTTGACCAGCACCAATATTAAAAGTTAAGCCTTCGAAATTATCTTTTAAAATTACGTTTACAACACCTGCCATCGCATCAGAACCGTAAATAGAAGAAGCACCTTCAGTCATAATATCAATACGCTCTACAGCTGCCATTGGGATAGCATTAAGGTTAGCTGATGCACCGCCTAATGTAGGAGAACCTGGAAAACGGCGACCATTTAGAAGCACTAGAGTTCGACGTGAGCCAGCGCCGCGCAAGTTGATCGTCGCTTGAGACTGTGCAGAACTACCTGAACGTTCTGAGAATGAGCCGAATGAGTTCAATGAACTTGAACGGAGAGCATCCGCAACAGTGAAGTCACCTTCCATTTTTATATCAGCGGCAGTTATTGAAATTACTGGTGAAGCACCTTCAAGATCAGTACGCTTGATACGTGAACCTGTAACCTGGATACGTTCAACTTTTTCTGCGCCTTCTTCTGCAGCAAATGAACTTGCTGAGAAAGCAGCAGTAGAAGCTGCACCAAAAGCGATCGCTAAGCGAACTGCTTTTGAAACTTTGTTATTTAACATTTGATTCTCCCTAGAATACTATTTGTTTTTGTATTTTTTTGATCACACCTTGTTAATTAATTTGTGATCACGCTTCAGATGATAATACTATGAACACAAGGTGGTCAACATTAAATTAACTTTAAAAGCACTTTGCATGACTTTTCATTATCATTTTTGGCGGTATTTTATTAGTTTTTTAAATTAATTTATGGATACGATTTAGAAACAAACTTGAGAATTAGAAACAACATCATGGTAACCAATTGATTTTTATGAGTTTGAATAAATGATTTTTTTAAATTACGCTTTGTATTCTTTTTAGATAAAATTGTAACCAAGGCCACAATTGTTAATTTATCTTTAAATTTTTTATTCACCTTTGAAGTTTATAGGCGAATAATTAACTATAAAAGACTTTTTAAGCTCATAGTTAAGCTAAAACAACGAGGCTTGTGTAGATTCAGATGTTGTGTTTAATGCGCTTAATATCATTTGCGCAACAGGGTCGAGCTGTCTTTGAATGTACAGTGGGTAGTTCAGTATGTTTTTACCGTTATAAAGCTCAGCGCCGGTTACTGCGTAAACATATTCAATCACCTGCCCGCGTTTTATTTCAAACTCAGGATGATTCGCTTTATATTTTTTAACAGCTTGAACATGAGGAGGAATATTTTTGATGTAATCGTTAAGGTGCTGCCCTAACCGCTTTCTATATACTAATTTACGGTCGAACTCACCATTATAAAGTTTTTGAGTGTAGCTATTTATAATATCGTGCAGTTGTTGTATTTCGAAGTTGTCAGTAAATAACGTCTCAAATAATTCGGTTTGAAACTCTTGTGCAAACTCAGTCCAATCACTGCGAACGGTTTCCATACCTTTAAAGACTAACTTTTTTTCATTATTTTTGGTTACTTGCCCTACATATCGCTTTTTAGAGCCTGTTTTTTTACCTCGTATAGTTGGCATAAAAAACGGACTGTAATGAGTTTCAAATTCAATTTCTAAATAACTATGTAAATCATAGCGTTGTTTTAAATCAGCTTGCCACATCGTATTAATATGATGAACAAGTTGGCAGCCAATTTCGTTGCATTGCTCAGGGCTTTTATCTTCACAAAGTTTTACAAACGTAGAGTCGGTATCACCATATATCACCTCAAAGCCTTGCGCTTCTATCCATTTACGGGTTGTTTGCATTATCTCATGACCACGTAACGTGATAGAACTCGATAAACGGGGGTCGTAAAACCGACAACCCTTAGAGCCGAGTACGCCATATAAACTATTCATAATAATTTTAATCGCTTGTGAGAGCATAGGTTGATTAGACTCTTTTGCCTCTTGGCGAGTTTGTGTCAGGTGTGCAATTAATTTTGGCAAGTGGTGCTGCGTTCTTGAAAATAATGCCTGATTAAATCCTTCAACCGCATGCTCTGGTGCGTTTAACCCTGCGATTAAACCTAACGGGTCAATACAAAACGTACGCATAATTGAAGGGTATAGGCTTTTAAAATCAAGTACCAAAACGTTTTTATACAGCCCTGGGGCCGACTCCATCACATAGCCACCAGGGCTCTCAAATGAGAGCCCATGATCGCCTAAATTGGGAGCAACATAACCACTGCGATGTAACAGAGGTAAGTATAAGTTTGTAAATGCGGCAACCGAGCCCCCCATGCGCTCCAGCTCAAGCCCTGTTATTTTGGTTCTGACAATGGCAAATTCAAATAGCTTTAATTTTTCGAAAATTTGATTAACCAAAATACAATCTTGACGATTATAAGCCGCTAGAGAAAGCTTATCTTCGTTAAATTGACGAACAATTTCAGTTAGTCGGTTATCGGTTTTTATTAATTTAGATTCGTTAAGCACACGCTCTGCAACATTGGCTAATGAAAAGCTGTCAAATCGGTAAGTGGCATTTTTTAATGTATCAATGCCATCAATGACGCACCGCCCTGGGAGCGTTAATCGGGTGTAATGGCCTTTATTAATATATAAAGGTTGATTATCTCGGCCAAAGTTTAGAGTAAGCCCTAACGCCTCTGCGCGTTCTTGCAATAAACTAAAATCAAAATCAATGACATTCCAACCAATAATAACATCGGGGTCATTATTTATAATGTACTGCTGCAGCTTGGTAAGTAGGTTAATTTCGTCATAGCACCAGTCTATTTCAAATGTCGAGTCGCTCTGCAGCTGCGGCTCACCTATCATCAATACGCAATCTAGACCATTTCCCACCAGTGCAACACTAAATAACACCCCGTCCCCATTACATTCTATATCCAAAGAAACAGACGTAAGCGTTGGCGTATAATCGGTGTTTGCTTTTAACTTTGCGTCACTAATTTCAATAAAGCCGTTTTGAGCTTTGGCGTTACCCGCTACCCACACACCTCCTTTAATAAAGCGCTCCATTAAAAAGCGGTCGCTGTGGCGTACATCGGCCTCATAAATTGGCATTGCTTGTTCTAGTAGAGTTCGCGCAGTATATAAACTATGTATGTCGTTGAAGTAACAAGCCACACACTCGCTGCCACTAAAATGGCACAACTCAACCTTATTAAATTGCGCTTTTATATTTGCCTGTGCGAGTAAAGTATTTGCAGTATGTTGCGCTGACAATGGGATGAAAAACACTGCCTGCTGGTTTTCAATAATAACTTTAAGTGGGCCCTGATCAGAGCTTAGCCAATAGCACAAAGTAATACCTTGTGCATTTTTAGCCGCGTATTGTTGCCTTGATAAAATAAAGCCCTGATAGATTGCTTGTGTCAATGTTCGATCCCACTTAATATATACACTGTAATTATATACATATTTTAGGTTAATCATCACATGCTATCGAGCTCACTTAAAAAAACAATTAGACAAGTACACCAGCATGTTGCAAATAACCTAACCGATTACCGCCCTCGCAGTAGTCAAAACTATTTAGTTGCTGAAATCGCCAAAACATTAGCCGGTGAATACCATAAAAAACAACGTATTTGTGTTATTGAAGCAGGCACAGGCACCGGAAAGTCATTAGCTTACTGCCTAGGCGCTCTACCACTGGCATTAGCACAAAAAAAGAAATTGGTTATTTCCACAGCTACTGTGGCTTTGCAAGAGCAATTAATCGCTAAAGAGCTGCCGTTTTTTAAAAAACACTCAGGGCTCGATTTTAAATTTGATTTAGTCAAAGGTCGCCAACGTTATATTTGCGCTCACAAACTTCATAATGCGCTAAACAGCGATAGCCAAACTCAAATGGAGTTTATGCCTACCCTTACATCGCCATTAAGTGATATGGAAACTAAATGCTTAAAGCAACTTTACGATGCCTATGTAAACAAAAAATGGCAAGGCGATAGAGACAGCTGGGCCGATACCATTCCTGATAGAGTATGGGGGCTCATTGCTTGCGATAAGCATGCTTGCCAACGCCAGATGAAAGCACACCAAACATGTCCTTTTCAACTCGCCCGCCAACAGTTAATGCAAATGGATGTATTGGTTATAAACCATTCGTTACTGTTAGCCGATTTAGACTTAGGGGGCGGAAAAATTTTACCCGAGCCCGACAACACCATTTATGTAATCGATGAAGCGCACCACCTTGCACATATTACCCGCGACTTTTCATCTGCTGCAGCTACGATAAAAGGCACGATAGATTGGCTCGACAAACTTACTAAATTCAGTGGCAAAATGGCCAAAGTGTCAGTGGGTCAAAAAGGTATTGGGCAAAACTTTAAGTTATGCGATAGCGTTAACGATGCTAACAAAGATTTAAAAGTGGTGCGGGATATACTCGACAACGCCGATTTTGAATATTCAAAAGACGATACCTATCGCTTTGAACATGGTGAAATCCCTAAATCGTTACACGCTAAGGCAAAAGACATTAGCGAAGCCACGCTTGATGCATTACGGTGTTTAAATAAAATGCACGACACCCTCACACAAGATGTAAGCGATGGTGATATTAAACCTTATGTTGCCGACCCCATTCTGGCTGAAAGTGGGCAATACATAAACCGGTTAGAACAACTTAATAAATTATGGTTTAGTTACGCTACTAAAGGCGAAGGCACGCCGCATGCGCGTTGGATAAAACGACTTGAATATAAAAGCCATCATGATCACCTGCTTAGCGATTGTCCTATTGAAGTCGGTTATTATTTAAAAGATAAGCTGTGGAACGAATGTGCTGGAGCCGTGTTATGTTCAGCTACCTTGAGCGCCTTGGGTTCATTTGATCATTTTGCCTATGAAAGCGGTCTTGCTAAAGAAGAAGGCGTTAAATTTATTAAAGTCCCCTCTCCGTTTGACTACCCAAAACAAGCCACTTTACGCATTCCGGCCTCAAGTATAGAGCCAACAGATAAAGAGTTTAGCGATCATATTGCTAAAACACTACCCGAGTATCTAAACACTAAAAAAGCCAATTTAGTGTTGTTTGCCTCTTACTGGCAAATGGATCATGTAAGTAAGTTTCTTAGAACAAAAGGATTTAACTTATTAGTACAAGGTGAAATGTCACGAGAAGCTTTACTCAAATTACATACTAAAAATATTGATGAAGGCAAGGGCAGTATTTTATTTGGTACCCAAAGTCTTTCTGAAGGGCTTGATTTACCTGGGAAGTATTTAGAAAACCTGATTATTACCAAAATTCCATTTGCGGTGCCCACCTCGCCTATCGAAGAAGCGCAAGCAGAGTTTGTGCAAAGTAAAGGCGGTAATCCGTTTTTATCGATAACCGTGCCAGACGCAGCAAAGAAATTGGTACAAAGCTGTGGTAGACTGCTGCGTAAAGAAAGTGATGCAGGCACAATAACTATTTTAGATAGACGCCTAGTCACCAAACGATATGGCAAAGCCATGCTTGACACCTTACCACCTTTTAAAAGACAAATAGATTACTGATGTTTGAACTTGCACTCGACCCAACAACTTGGGCTATTTTATGTGGCGTTGCACTTTTAGCTGGCTTTATTGATGCTATTGCTGGCGGCGGTGGATTACTCACTGTACCAGCACTGTTAACGGCAGGATTACCTCCTCATTTAACGCTTGGCACTAATAAATTGGCCGCCAGTTTTGGCTCGTTAACGGCCAGTATCACCTATTATAAAAAACAACTATTTAACCCACGATTTTGGTTTGCTTCTATTATGGCTACCGCCATAGGTGCTTTGTTAGGCACACTTATTGTTGATCATTTAAGTATCGAGTTTTTAAATAAGCTCTTACCCATTATTATTATTTTAGTGGCTTGCTACAGCTTGTTTGGTAATTTAAGTACCACACAAAGTGATGATCTGCCTAAATTAACCCGCACAATAAAAGTAAAACAGTGGCTACAAGGATTAAGCCTAGGTTTTTTTGATGGTTTAGCTGGGCCTGGAACGGGAACTTTTTGGACTGCCTCAAACGGTATGTTTTATAAAATGAGTTTGCTACTCAATTGTGGTTTGGCGCGTTCAATGAATTTTGTTTCTAACTTCATCTCTCTGATCACCTTTGTTGCACTTGGCCATGTTAACTTTTTACTGGGAATTACAATGGGCTTCTTTATCATGCTTGGTGCATGGTTTGGCGCACATTCAGCTATTCGTTTTGGCAGTAAATTTATTCGCCCAGTATTTAATACGATGGTTATACTTTTAGCGTTAAAACTAATTTACGAGGCATACTTTTAATATGCAATCTGCTGCTTTAGACAAACTACGCCAACAAGTTGCTACGCTTAAGCAACAAGCTGAGCAATTTGATAAAGCAAAATTATTTGCTAAAAACCGTTATATGCAGGCACAGCCAAGCTTATTTGACAGAGCCGTATTTAGCACCAAAAGCATGAACTTGGTTGATTACGTAGTAGAAATAGAAGATGAAATAGCCAGCCTACCACCGAGCGATCACCGCCATGCCTACACTTACGCACTTGAGCGTATTGCCAGTCAGGTACAAGCGGTATTTAATGTTATTAAATCGACCCCTATTTGGGTGAAAGAAAATAAAAGTCATTATAAGCCTCGTGCTAAACAGCCTGTTTATAAACAAGCGGTGCAAAAAATCATGCAATCATCCCACGAGTTATATGACGAACTTAAACAAAACCATGAATTTGAACGCCGCCTGGTATTAATGATTGAAGAGCGTAAATTGCAAATGGAAAAAGCATCGCCTGCGCAAGCACAAAAGCTTAACCAGGAAATTTTAACCACTCATGCACGACTCGGCCGTTGTAGAAAAGCGATTTCTGCCACCGAAGACAAAATTCAACAAGTAGAAAAACAACAGCTACGCTAATGCAGCTTTATTACCACGAACTGTACTCGCAGCTAGAATTACCTGACCGCCATCGATTTCCAATTAAAAAGTATCAGCAGCTTAAGCATGAAGTTGAATGTCTAGGGTCTGTTGACCTTTGCAGATTAAAATTTGTTCAAACTAGGGGCGATTTAATCGCGGCGCGAGGTTTGTAACCTAGTGGGCTAAGTAAAAACCGAGCAACAAAGAGTAAATCGCCCCTAGGCAGAACCCGAAGGGCAGCGCCTGTTTGGCATTAATGCTGCGTTATCACCTATTTATGGGGAATAACCACACCACATAGGCTCTGCCTTGCCTAAATACCAAACAGACTGCTGCAAATTCAACCTTGAAAGGTCAACAGACCCTGGGCTACACCCAATTTATATCGCCTTCGCCTGCAACTACAGCGCAGTTAAGCTTATGCCATAGCTCAGATTATATTGCTGACTTTTTAAACGGGTCGTTGACTGACAAAGCGGTGAAGAAAATGGGATTTCCGCACTCACCTGAACTAGTCGAGCGAACACTTTACTCTGTTGGTGCCAGCATTCAAGCCGCTGAAAGTGCAATTAAAAGTGGTTTAGCGGCTAATTTAAGTGGCGGTTATCATCATGCTTACAGCAATTACGGCAGTGGCTTTTGTATTTTTAATGATTTAGCCATTGCTGCAGCCCACCTTATTGCAACGGAGCAAGCCGACACCGTATTAATATTTGATTGTGACGTACACCAAGGTGACGGCACAGCGCAAATAACCCAGCACCATGAGCAGATAATTAGCTGCTCAATTCACTGTGAACAAAACTTTCCTCGGCAAAAACAGCACTCAAACTACGACTTTGCCTTGCCAGCAAACACCATAGATGCAGAGTACTTAACAACACTAGAGCAAGCTCTCGAGTTATGTGTTCGTCTCCACCAGCCCGATATTATTTTATATAATGCCGGCGCCGATATTTACACCAAAGACGAACTTGGCTTATTTGATGTTTCTTTGGCTGGCGTATACGCGCGTGACTTTGCCGTTCTTAACTTTTGTAAGCAGCGAAACATCCCGCTTATGTGCGCTTTAGGTGGTGGTTATCAGCGTAACATCAATGATTTAGTCAGTGTCCATAAACAACTATTTAAAGCGGCTCTCGATTTATAACAGTCCTTGGTATAGACTCATTAAAGACAATAACAAAGAGTGACTGGAATATGCGATTAGATGACGACATACACAATTTTTACGAAAAACTTGTGTTAGAAGAAATAGAAAAACGTAAACTTAATGAGCGTTACAACGACGATGTAATGGCTGACTTTTGCTGTACCGTACTCAATCAGTTACCCCCACGTTATATTCGATACGATGTAGATATGGCGTTTTATTTAACTCAAACAGATCGCTTAGATATGCAGCAACGCGTTGAACTTGCTATTAATTTTGCGATTGATCAGATTGCTAAAAAGAAAGATATTAATGAGTAAACCGCTAGAAGACGCCCCTACACACATAAAACTGGCTGTTGATTTAATTATGATATTAGAGCAACACGATGTAGAGCCCGAAGAAGTATTAAAAGCGCTCGATATCGTAAAAAGTGACTTTGAAAATAAAGTAACAAAGCGCACTTAGCGCTTTTTACTTCCTAAACGCAAACCCTATTTGTAGATTGTTGTACCAGTAACAATAACTGCGCGGCCGCTTTAGCATCATCTAATGCACGGTGATGGTTAGTTAAATCTAAATTAAAGTGTGCAGATAAATTCCCCAGTGAGTACGACTTTAATCCCTTAAATGCTTTACGTGATTCA
Source organism: Pseudoalteromonas sp. G5_S1_54_S4 (assembly GCF_054968565.1). Lineage (NCBI taxonomy): Bacteria > Pseudomonadati > Pseudomonadota > Gammaproteobacteria > Alteromonadales > Pseudoalteromonadaceae > Pseudoalteromonas > Pseudoalteromonas sp. G5_S1_54_S4. The sequence goes on from NZ_JBQKUL010000021.1 coordinate 44,355, forward strand.
ACAACGGTACATAGTTTTGGCATTTTAAAGTTGATTCCCAGCCCCTCAAGCTCTTTTTTAATAAATCCATAATCAAAATTAACATTATGCGCCACAAAAATACTGCCTGATAATTGATTCAGTAACGGCGCTGCAATCTCGCTAAATATGGGTGCATTGCTTACCATGGCATCGTTAATGCCTGTAAGCGAGGTAATAAAACGCGGGATGGGACGCTCTGGGTTTATCAATGTGGTCCATGTATCAACTATTTCGCCCTGCTTTATTTTAACAATACCAATTTCGGTAATACGGTTACCGCCTTTGAGGCCTCCTGTAGTTTCAATATCAACTACACTATAAATACGGTTAGGGTCTACATACCACTTCACCGCTGCAATATTGACTTTAAAACCACTGTTTTTTAAATTATCGATGCTCACTAGCTGGTTTCTTTTAAGCTTGTCTCCGGGCGCTTTTACCTCCTCAAAATGAACTGCGCTGTTATCAACAATCATTAAATCGGGGTAACCATCTTTTAATTGTCGGTAGTTTTTTGCCATATTTTTTAAATGGCTTAATAGCGCATTTATCGGGCTGTTTAAAATAAGCATCTCTAATGGCTTTAATACATCTTTGTGCCATCTAAATAAGCCATTTGGTTGCTCATAATACTTCGCTGCATAGTTACACACTAAACGCAGCAATTTTTGGGTACTATTACACGCAGCCAGCCGCGCTTCTATTTGTGAGGATTGATTTAAATAAAATGTATCTGTTTTTAAGGCTTGCGGGTAAATATCAAACTCATTGCAGGGTGGGGTTGGGGTTTCAATAAAAAGTTCCTGCCAAAAAACCAGCGCAAATAAGCTTTGCCACAAGGTATTCTCAGTATAAAAAACGTGTTTACCTTGGCGAGTGTAGTGATCACTTACACCTAACTCAACATCGCCACGGTAAAGTTCATCAACTTCTATAATACAGCGTGTACTGGCTAACATTTCACTAAGCCGTGAGCGTGTTTGCTTGTTAAATTTGCGCATTAAAAAGTCATCCGCAAAGTACAGTAACTCATCGGTGAGTGGATTTTCTATAATTTTCTCAAGTTGCGCCTTTACCCATTCTTTATTGCCTAAACGGTATTGCTCTCTTATTTGAATTTCTAGTGCGTGCGCATCGTCTTCGCAAGCATTAAGTACATCAAACGCAAGTGTTGGGTTAGTTGCTTTTAGTTGCTTATAAAGTATAACCAGTAACTTGTTTTTTAACTCTTGTGCAATAACCCCCAACGCTACTTCATTTATTAGCTGCTTTGCTAGTACCTCTCTTTCATTGTCATCTTTTGTATTTTTAAGCGTTAGTCGCAAACGGTTTAATGCATAGTTAGACTGCGCTTCCTCTATTGAATCAAAGCGCGACAAGCTTTCACTATGCTCTTGCCTAACAGGTGTTACGCCTAAATCTCGCAGTACAAATCGATTTTGATGATTAATATCGCCTGCACTGAGCCTGCCGATATATAAAAATTCAAAATACTCGTAATACTCTTCTCTATTATTTATCACGTACTGATTATATAAGTGTGCAAGACACTCTGGCTTAGATTCAAAGAATGAACTAGCTATTTCAACTAAGTTACTTTTAGCAGCGCTTTTTTTAAATAATGGTGGTTGTTCTTGCTTTTCTAGCAGCTCTATTAAGGCCGGTTTTGTTAGGTGACTTAGTAGTTGCCTATGATCTTTATTAGAGGGTTCTACAATTAACTTTGCCGCTTTTAATTTAAAAAGTGCTTGGTATGGCGAACTAATTTCTTCGTAGTTTAATGATTGGGTTTGAACTAAATAAGGCTTACGAGAATAAATGCGCGCCAACATACACTGGCTCTGCTCGTCGAGCGTATTTATTTTACTAATAAATGAAATATGCTTTTGCTCGAGTAAATGCATGCATTTCTCGCTCACAAACGTTAATAGCTCTCTAAAATGTGCCAAATAATATTTCGCTGGTAACTCTTTTTTCATAAAACCGCCCACACTGTATATAAAAACAGTATCTAGTATCTCGTTATTTTTATCAACCCAATAAATTTTTATGCATACGTATTACTATTGAAATATCTTTTTTAGCGTGATCACTCTGTGCTAAGGTTGCCAGCAAATTTAGTGCTACTTTAACTTCATTACACATAATAAAAATTAGGATTGAACAACATGACGACACAGCATGCAACTAAAGGTGAGCATAGCGCACAGACTAAGTGCTCGCTTTTATATGTTATTTTTATATCGGCCATTGCCGCTATTGGTGGCTTTTTATTTGGTTTCGATTCGGGCGTTATAAACGGCACCGTATCGGCATTAGGTAATACATTTAACTCAAGCAGTGTTGCAACTGGTTTTAATGTTGCATCTGTATTATTAGGTTGTGCGCTGGGGGCTTTAGCTGCTGGCCCATTAGCTGACAAATTTGGCCGTCGCGCTATTATGATTGTCACTGCCATTATATTTGCAGTCAGCGCTTTTGGCTCTGGGGTTGCCGATAGTTCTGCTGAGTTTATTTTTTACCGCTTATTTGGCGGATTAGGCATAGGGGCAGCCTCTGTTTTAGCACCTGCTTATATTGCAGAAGTAGCACCAGCAAGTTTACGTGGTCGTTTAGCGACATTACAACAACTCGCTATCGTACTTGGTTTATTCGCAGCCTTTTTAAGTAATTACCTAATTGCTAACGCCGCTGGCGGTGCCGAAGGTATTTTAATGTTAGATTTAGCCGCATGGCGCTGGATGTTTTGGGCTGAACTTGTTCCTGCAGGGTTATTTTTAATTGGCGTACTTTTTATTCCTGAGTCACCGCGTTACCTAGTCGCACAAGGTAAACTTAAACACGCTAAAACTGTATTTAATAAAATCTCAAATGACGATGCTGATACGCAAATCAATGACGTGAAGCAGTCTCTGCAAAGTGATAAAAAACCAAGTATTCGCGACTTATTTATTGATGGCAGTAAAAAAGTACATCCTATTGTTTGGGTGGGTGTGGCTTTATCAGTTTTCCAACAATTTGTTGGTATTAACGTGGTATTTTATTACGGCTCAGAGCTTTGGCAAGCCGCTGGTTTTGACGAATCACAATCACTGTTTATTAATGTGCTTGCCGGCACCACCAATATTTTATCTACCTTTATAGCTATTGCCTTAGTCGATAAAGTAGGCCGTAAGCCACTACTATTGGTAGGTAGCATAGGTATGTTTATTAGTTTAAGTGCACTTACCTACACCTTTGGAAGTGCAGGCCTTGATGAAGCGGGCAAATTAGCACTTAGCGAAAATATGGGTACCTTTGCATTAATAATGGCTAATTTGTTTGTGGTATTTTTTGGCTTAAGTTGGGGCCCTATAGTGTGGGTGCTACTTGGCGAAATGTTTAATAACCGTATTCGCGGTGCGGCCCTTGCTGTTGCAGCTAGCGCGCAATGGATAGCTAACTTTGCTATTACTATGACCTTCCCGATTATGCTCGGCAGTATTGGTTTAGCTGGCGCTTATGGCTTTTATGCCTTATCGGCATTTATTAGTGTATTTTTTGTGGTCAAATACATCAAAGAAACACGCGGTATGAAATTAGAGTCAATGTAATTACTTAGCCTGAGTAGCATCGACTTGCCATTAGTTTACTCAGGCTAATCCTCCGTCCTATTATCTTTCTGCTCATAAAACTAATTAGATACATTTAACCATTTGGCAAGCGAATACTCTCTGGCACGGTGTAAGCTTTTGCCTGTTGAACCATTATCAACTGAGTATATTACCAATCACAGTGTATAAATCATCACTATTAATTGGTTTGGCAATAAAGTCATCCATACCGGCTATTAAGCATCGCTGTTTATCTTCTTCATAGGCATTAGCCGTAATCGCTACTATAGGCACTCGCCAACCTGTTTTAAGTTCCATAACTCTAATCGTACGTGTGCATTCATAACCATCCATGTTAGGCATTTGGCAATCCATTAAAATCAAATCAAACGATTGCTCTTTTAATACATCAAGAGCCTTAATACCATCCTCGGCCATAACAACCACAGCTTTAGTCGGCTCCAACATTTTTGAAATAACCTGCCGATTTATCGCATTATCTTCTACCAACAGTATGTGCTTACCCAGCAGATTTGGTTGCAAAGCTGCTTTTTTAGGTAAGGTTGAGGGAGCGTCTGCTGACTCTGGTGCACTAATACTAAACGCAAACGTACTACCTTTACCCTCTTCGCTGTTTAACTGAATTTCACCGCCCATCATTTTTATCAGCTTTTGAGAAATAGCCAACCCGAGCCCTGTTCCCCCATATTTACGAGCAACGCCCACATCAGCTTGAGTAAATTCGCTAAATAACAGTGATTGCTGTGCCTTCGCAATACCAATGCCACTATCTTCAACGCTAACTTGAAGCTTATTATCGTGATAATCAAACGACAAATTCACAAAGCCTTGCTGCGTAAATTTATACGCATTAGAGAGTAAATTAATGATCACCTGATTTAAGCGTAATTCATCAACACTAATGCACAGTGGCAAATTCTTAGATTGAATAACCGTAAATTCTACCTCTTTGGCAGCAACAATAGAGGAAAATAAAGAACGTATATTTTCGATAAATGGAGTTAGCTGCGTAGGCTTAATATTTAACTCCATGGCATTTGCTTCAATTTTAGAAAAATCTAAAATATCGTTAAGAATATTAAGCAAGTTTTTTGCACTTTTTTGTTGTGTGATTAACAACTCCTTTTGTTCGGTACTTAAGGACTGATCTCGAAGCAAAACCTCTCCCATACCTAATATGCCATTCATAGGTGTTCGAAGTTCGTGACTCATGTTTGCTAAAAATTGTGACTTAGCAATATTTGCTTCATTGGCGAGTTTAACTGCTTGTGTTAATTCAGTTGTTTGCTCTGCGACTTTCTCTTCTAATTGCTGATTAAAATGACTAAGCTGTTTATTGAGATCTTCATTTTTTACATTAGAAGTTTGCAAACTTTTAATTGAGTGTTGTAGTGCATTGCCCAACATTTCAAATTGTTGCTGTAGTTGCAGCACTTCATACCAACTAGAATCTGTATTAAATACGTGTTTTTTAGTTTTACTAAAGCTATTAATTAAATGAGTGAGCTCTATGATGGGTTTAACCAACAAATGGGTAAATTTATGAATAAATAAAACCACTAGTGCAATAGAGCATAATCCTAATAACATAGTAGGCAACCATGCAGCCACTACCACCATAGTTAAATGTTTACGATTATATAACGATATAACCTGCCAACCTGTGTTGTCGTCAACATACTGATTTGTATGGTACATCTCGTTATCATTTGAGCGAAAAAGTTGATTGCCACTGAGGCTTTGAAGACTAAGTTCCTGCTGCTTAAAATCACTGAGCGCAGCAAACTGGCTTAACGAACTAAATACCACTTTTTTATCTGCATCTAGAACAAGTAAATCCCCATTATATTCAAATAAATTTGGTATAAACCGCTCTAATTGATCTAGCTTAAGTGATCCCTCAACGACCCCATAAAACTCATCATTTTTATAAATCGGGGCGGAAAGCGCTACAATGGGTTGATCGCCTAATCCTCTGCCTTGAAAAACACCACTGATGTAGCCCAACGGGAACTGCTGAGCTTGAGCAAAATAAGGACGATCATTAATATAACGCTGACTCTGACTCAAACCACTGAGTAATTCACTCGGCATACTTTTCTCGACATAACCTTCAGAGCTGGCATATAGACTAGTTACAAAGCCAGGATATAATTCCATTAGCCGCTCTAACTGCTGTTGTATTGATACCCCAGCACTTATTGCATCACTGGTTATTACCATGGCACTTTTATGAAACAATAAATAATCACTCAGCTGGGCACTGATCGAACGAGATTTTTCTTTAAGTTGAGTGTTTACTTCGTATTCTAAGCGCGAATAATGCTGATTAACCAAAAAGGCACTGGTGATCAAAACCACTAAAGCAATAATTATACTTACAACATAGCTTAATATTCGGGCCAGAGGCTGCCCTTGATAAGCTCGGCTTGCATGGGGGACAAATATACTCACCAAGTCAACCAAAGCCAACGCTATCATAGCATTGATTAAGTATTTTGAGGCAGCCACAACAAGTGTGAGCCAAGGCAGGCCTATAACAAAGTGACCCAAAACCCACACCAGTGGTAAGCCCACTAAAAACCAAAATACGGCGCCTAAAGGAAGTATTGGCTTAGAACGCTTTAAACAAAAGACATAAAGCCAAAATAGCTCAAGTACATAAACAACACTGGTCCAGCTATGCCCCCAGCGATAAAATAAAAAACCAGTTACAATCGCTAAACTAAGAAGAGAATAACGAAGCCCTGCAAACACTAGGCTAAGTATTACAAACGTCTGACCAAATAAAAATTCAGAGCTATCAAAAAAATACAGAGGTAGAAGGTTAGCGCAACCTCCAATAAGCCCGAGTAATATTGCCAGCGCCCATTTATTCCTCTGAGATGCCATATTGACCCTTTATAGCTTTATTGAACACCTGCGGTGTATAGTATAATCACGAGTTTTAATTATTACTTACCCGTTAGCTATTGTCTATAATGACAAAAAATTAGCTAAGTGCGTAAAAGCTAGAATTAGCGTACGAATAACAAAATAAAATATTAGAAAATAGATAAATGGAATTTTAATACACCCAATGTTGTTTGAAGTATAAGTTGGCATAATCACATTCGATTTCATTGAGCTACAACGGCACAAGTGAAGTGTAAGTTGGCATAATATTGAAGCTTATAATGGCATAAAGTTACCATATACGAGCTCTTTAAAACCAACACCACAAGAATACTGCCAAGTTTAGTTTACTGCTATGTACCATTTCCAGACGTACGCAAATGCGCTTGTTATACAGCACTTAGATTCTTGTCGCTCGTCACCTAGTGGAAGCATAGAAAATAGTAATTAAGTATCTACCGAAATTTTAGCTAATTTAAATCTACTGTTTGATCATGCCGATTGGCATCTGAACGATAATAATCTGCAAGTTCCCTTAATATTTTAGCTGTGCGCGGGTATATCAACTGTACAGACTCTGAGTCCGTTTGATACCCTCCAGCCAAAGACCTCTCTTGTTCTCCACCAGCATACGGATGCCTTGTGGTAACCCCCCTGGAATTTAGTTTTCCATTCACTATGCCGTCTTTAAAAGACTCACTTTTTAGAAACTCGATAACACCTCTAACAGATTTTTTAGGCCATATACCATCTTCTTCATCTGGCTGACATTTGGAGAGGTATTTCCCGATGTATAGGTCACCAATATCTAACCTGTCACATTCAACTAACTGCTCCCTAGCCAATAAAACCCACTCACCAATAAAGTCATCTTCTGGCAAAAGGTGCAAAGTATCAAGTATATCCGACGCTGCACTAGCAACTTGTTTTGCCTGTTCCTTAGGCATTGTTTCCTCCTCTTCAACACCATCTTTTCTTACAAAGACCCACTTTATTAATTGCACAAAGTTCGATGGATCTTTTGCAATTGACTTATGAATAAAAGTTGGTGAGAAATCATGATGACGAAAGGCTTTTACATACAGCCATTCAACCTGCAATACCTCTTCGTCACTACACTGGCCAGAATCCTGAATAAACTTTATCGCCTGAGTGATATCATGACTTACAGTCTGTATTGAAATCCTATCTATATCTTCAGGGTTAGTAGCGACTTTTATAAGTATTTGATGAGCAAGCTTGGCATCCAGATCTCCCGCACTTTTTCCACGGTGGAGAGATTGGGCAAATGCATCAATGGCAGCTAGAGGCCTGCCATTCTTCAATAGGTTACTAGAAATATACTCTACCAAGGAGGAATCTTTATCTTGAACAAAGTAATATGTGATCTTGTGCCAATAACTCTCTTGTACGGACTCGTCACACGCTTCAATAATATCGAATGTTTCTTGGGTAACAGGGAAATTCGCTAACATTTGGCTTTTAATGCTTTCATCAACCAAATGATGTTCGCTAATTATTTTCTTGGCACTAGTAAAATCGGAATGTGCCATTGCTGAAAAATATCCATTTGAGCACTCTTTATAGCTGTCATCTTGTCCTAACCAGACAACCAAATCATCAACGAATAAATCTTTTAGTTTAGACTTATATAATGAAGAACCTACCAGCCGAGGAAGCTTACAGTTTTCTAACAGGTCTTTAAAGTCATCAACCCCAGACCCATCAACTAATACTTCTAGTTTTTCAACTCGCAAAGATTCTAAGTATTCCTGCCTTTCATCATAGGGCACTTTTCTTCTTTTTACAGGATCAATCAGATCAGGCCAATGATCATCAAAAAGATACTTCGCATTGAGTGCGGGGCTATCAAAATCAAGGCGTAGATAAACCTCTTCCAATTTGGTTATCACTTCATCTGACCATGCCCAATCGGCATCTGAGAACTCTCTATGCCTAGAGATTAAATCCCTTAAACGCTTAAGTAATTTTTTACGAGAATCTTCAGACAACTTATTGATATCAACTGATAGCAATTTATCAATGATTATTTCGCGCTGAGCAACGGTATAGGAATCGAAGTTACTCGCTAAATCGATGTATCTGTTATCTGGGTCTTTGTCGGCTTCAGCGATCATTATATCAACAATTTTTCCGACATATGAAAAGTAGTCGCTTTGCTTAGTAGTTTTATCAACCCCCTCAGCCCAATCTTGATAATCTGGACTAGCTAACCCACTTGTCGTTCTCGTATTACCAACCAATAATTCACGCATCAATCTCCACGCAACTTCGGGATACTGTTTTAAGAGGACTTCTTTAATAAGGTTAGCCCGCTCATCATGCGTAGCGGAGCTATATGTAACCCACCCAATAAATATGTTGACTAACGAAGAAAATGGCCTATTACCGTATCTGCCGCCAGGATCTATTTCCGAAAGCCTTGCTAAAGCCTGACAGACTCTAGTGAGATAGTTTTTATTCCAGGATATTGTTTCTAAAGCCCATAAAAGATCAGAATGGTAACACCCACCAGTAAAACTATCTTCGGCTTCCGAATTAAATAGACCAAGTAATGGTGAATTTTCACCTAGCGAGGAACTATCTACCGCGTCTAGAAAAACCTCTGGCGCAGCTTCCGCTAAAGGTGATGTGGATCTACCAAGTGAATACCAAAACTCCGTCGTATTATTATCTTTGAAAAGATGACTCAACCAGGCATCAATCTTATTCTTAACCGACACCCCACCGAGCTGAGATGCATAATCATCACTATAAGTTGACAGCAAGGCTAAAGTATCAGCTATATCTCTTTTTAATAGGCCAGAGTATTTTGGTGCATTTCCCTTAACAGAAGCCATCCACCTTTCGTCTGGATCTAGATTATACGATGGATCAATATCTCCTAATACTTTGCCACAAATATCACCAAGCTTTTCGATATGGGAAATGGACATTAAACTTTTAATGTTCAACCAAAAGTCAATTTTAGATATCACCTGCCAAACCTTACCAACTCTACGGATAGGCGTATCAGAATAAGTTGAAAGCTTGTCTAGTTGCTTTTCAAGCTGATCGTAATCCATTCCAGATAGAGCGGACAAAATATCTTTGTCATTATCATTATTTGAACTCCATTCTGTAGCAAAAAAAGCTGCGAACAATACATCTACATCGATTTCTGTTGGCCACTTTGGCGCAATATATTCTCTGGGCCTTAATATTTCATGTCTCAGCAGAGGTTCCAAATAGCCTTTAGTATCAGAATATAACTTAGAGGCCTGGCTATCATTAAAGCCGAGCTTTTGTATCGCCTCCTGCTGAATCAATCGAGGCCGCTTATCTAAACGGATAAGAGGGGTTTGCTGGCTTGATTCATCTGTAGGCAATATCACAGTGTGCCCATTACTGACTGCATCGCCGACCCCGTTTGGCTTGAAATTGATTGGCATTAATATGAGCGGAGACTTAGATGATGCAATATCATCCCAAGCAGACTGGTCGAGCACTGTTAGAAATTTAGAGCTTAGTGAATCATCATTTAAAATGACCGAAAGAATAAACCCTTGAGATTCATTGATAGACTTGGCGCATGCTGTATAACTGGCGGGGCCGCCCATTAAAGAACCTTTTAAGCGATCAGCTTTCTCATCCCTGTTGTAAAGGAAAAAATCACCAGTGAGTGAGATCTCTGTGATATTGGAAAACTTTGACCAGCTCTGTTCAATATCCCATAAATTAGGACACCGTTTACCTATTAACTCTGCAAACCAACGATGTACCGCCGGGCACTGCTCCAGCCAGTCACACAGAACTTTTGCATTGATTGCTTTTACGCCACTCCACTCTTCTTCAAGGTTCTTGTCGGCCTCCCACTTGGATCTATCTTTCCAATGCCTCGATGTTACAAAAACGTAGGTAGTATTCTTTTTATCAAATGGGCTAGGGCCCTTTGTTCGCTTTTCATAATCATCATTTGCTTTTGAGTTGACGCTTTTATCGGTTCCAAACTCCCAAGCCGACACTCCCGATGGCACAAATAAATTACCTTGATCAACTTCAAGCTCGCCATCCCAACCACCGGTGGATACAGAGTCCCCAAATGGAAAATCAATTTTTCTTGGATTGGATGAAGCCCGTATAAGTTTATATAAAAGCTGAGGAAGTAACTCTTCTGACCTGCGCTTATCTGTCGCAGTCCAGTTCTTTATATCGTTCTCCGTGACATGCCAACCAGACATAGTTACTCCTTTATAGTGATCGATAATCATGAATTCATGATTATTTAATTTGTTTAGCCCGCACAAGTTGAAAGTTGACGCGATATCAAGCCAACTTTACTGGCGTGTCTATCGTATCTAAGCTACCCCTGCGTTACTCAGCGTTTATTATGAACTTATTAAACCTAATGTTTCACCGTTAAGCAATGATCTTTTTTTCATGCACAATCGCGACTAGCCTGAGCAGTTAAGCAGGTTAACTCATTGATTTCATGCAGCAAGCAAGGCTGCTAACTCGTTCGCGTTATTTTATTTGTCACCACACTTAAATTATTCATCATACCAGTAAATGCAGATACCAATTAACAGTGAGGGCTATGGATAAATCAAAGGTGATGTCGTGAGTCACCGTTTTTTGACTGACCGGTTATCGCTCATTAGGGACTGTCAGATAAAATCAAAACACTCTTTTCAAACTGAGATGTGGGCTACTACAAATTTGTTATTAAATTTTTATGCAAGAGAAATTGGTAAAAAACAACCAACAGATAAGCTGTTAAAGTTCATTGGCATATAGCATCCGATTTATTTCAGGCATTAAAATACCCACATCCATGTGGGTATTGAAATTACTAAAATATAATAGGTGGTTTTTAAAAGGTAGTTTTGATTTTCGTTTTATATAACACTGCCTAAATAATGTTTTCTTTATCTAAATTAACTTAATTAGAAAAAATATTATCCAGATCTTCGTCAATATAAACACCCGTTAATCCATTATCTTCTACAGCAGATTTAAACTTATCTGTACAATACAAACGAGAACCACCTGTCAATTTACTCTTAAAAACAGGCTTATTTTTTACATCATCATTTATGAAAGCAATCTTGATACAATCTAAAGGATAACCGTCTAAATATTCGCGTTCACATTTTGCTTCATCTTCTTGTCCAAATGTACGCAAGTTAAAGATTACAATAGGTTCACCATCAGCTTTTGTTTCAATAAACTCACCTAAAGGCGCTAATAAATCTTTTAAAGCCTCATAAGCATTCATCCGAAGAGCGATAAACCCATCCATGATACTTATATCGTAGTTATCTTTTAGATAACCAGGTAAAAAAGACAACTCATAACCTTCAGGCCAATACTCTAATAAAGAGTCATTATTCATATGGATATCAAGTAGAAACATGCAAGCATCTTGATTAGATGGCAACATTGGTTGTATTTTTTCAGCGAATGAAAGTATGTCCCACTCAACCATGTCGTAAGAATTAGTAACAGGCTTTAACGAGAACAACTTCATGATTTACCATCCCAATTAGCATTTTTACGCATCATTACGCTGGCTGGCATCATATGGTTTTTAATTTTTATTTTCACGCCACGTAATGCATTTATGAAATCGAGCTTATTTACTTTGGTTCTTAAACTAGTAGACACCCAAACTTCATAATTATGGCGATGCAGCCTTCTGTGAGAAACAGTGTCAGGCGTAGCCCAATCATCTGACTTATTTTTTTCAAAGTTTCTTAGCCATACCCCATTCGTTGGATCATTAATACCAATACCAAACGAATGCATTCTTAAACGCGCAGCATATGTAAGGCGTTGTCTATAACGTCCCTTACCACAAACAATATGATGTGCTTCATGATATGAAGTCGGTTTTGGCTCGCCTGCCGCTCGTAAAAACTTAGCAAGTTTTTCCGTAGGATGATGTTCTTCTTCTGCTAGCTCCTTAACAGAACTCCCTTCACTTTCTGCGCGGTAAGACTCTAAGCTTTGCTGCGCGATAAGCAAGTGCTCTAAACGCTTGCGTTCTTTTTGTAAGTGGTTGTAATCTCTTTGTAGCTTTTCCTTAGATGCAGCAGATTTACGGCGCTTATCGTCGTAGTGTTTTTTGGCTAGTAATTCATAATTATAAATAGCCATTTCTAAAGGGCTGGGGTTACTTGGTCGATCTGGCATTGGGTAGCGCTGTAGTTGAATCATCCTTAAATCCTTAAAATTTCCTTTTATTAACGCGTAAAATAGCAAATAGACTATTGAGGTGCAATTATAAACGTTACACACCTAATAATTGCGATCATTTTATTGCTTACAATGAATTACATAGCGGTCAAATTTCCTCTTCATACAACACAATTTTTGACTGACTGGTTATCGCTTTAAGCAACTATCAGCAGGGTAACAGAAGTGCTATTATTAAATATAACTTTTTCTGGCTTTGAGGTATGTATGCCTAGTGATATTCAACCTAGTGCTAATCATAAATTTGTAGATATACTCAGCAATGGAAAAGTTAATTTAAGCTTAAACCCGTTAGATGAAATTGAATTAATTCAGCGCGGTTTAGATATAAAAAGTGTTGAGAAGTTTAGGCTTCAGTTAGGTTGGGATATTCAACCCTTTGCTAAAGCAATTGGTACAAATACTAGAACTTTCGAAAGTCATAAAAAAGAGCATAAACGTTTAAATGCAACTTTGAGTGAAAATACCTTCGAGCTGGCTCATTTAGCATCAACTTGTATTGATTACTTTGAAAGTATTGAACGATGGAATAAATGGCTAAATACATGCTCCTTACAATTTAGCTCTAAAACACCTTTAACATTTGTAAATACAATTGCTGGTAGAAGGTTAATTAAGAACGTTATAAATAGCCTTAAATACGGTTATAACGCTTAAAAACATCCCAGCTTTTGCTGGGGTCTCTCTATTTAGCCTCTGCCTTTTCGGCAGTTAAAAGTCACAAGTTGTGGTTGTTCAATTCCTGGCCTAACTTCAGCTGCCTACTCGGCAGTTCACCTCTACTTCTAGTAGAACGTCCTTTCCAAGCTATTTCAAGCTGCCTACTCGGCAGTTCACTATAAAAAATAGTTTAAATTTCTATAAATACCAAACTGTTAAACGAATTTAAATCATTTACCCTTATTTTCAATTAATCTGCTAACTCATTGAGAATCAAAAGAGTGTTTTTAACTATTAAATAAGGGTATTCAAAGAGGGAACCGTGCCTTGAAATGTTTGATTTGTAGCAAGGCCATAATTATTAAACTGATTTTTTATAGATTCAGCATTTTCAATTTTTTGTATATGCAGTATAAAATTTTCCCCGTTGCCTTTGCTTGATACGGGTATTGAATGAAAATGGCCTATGTCTTTTGCCTCAAATTGATATTCTGGATTGTAGACTTCGCCTCTGGCTTCAGCTCGTTTTTTAGCGCGTTTTAACCGCCTTTGCTTTTCGCCAACAAAAGCTTTGGCTACTGATTGATTGCGAATAAACATAACCTCATTTTGCTCTGTTGGTACTTCGAGTATTTTTGATAAGCCAAATAACTTATCATGAGCCATCATCTCAAAATAGCTTTGCTGAGATAGGTTGGTTAATTGCTTTTTATCTATTGATACAAACGCTATTTGATAACCTACCGTTTGCTCATTCCACTTAGGAAAGCACATACCAATATTACTTATTCCGCGTGAACTCATGAACCCGTGTAAAATGCCGATACACCTCCCAGCCAGCAGGCTTACATCACAATTTTTAGGTAGATAAGTAATGGTAAAGTAATAGCGCTTCAAGCTTTACTCCTTTGGAACAAGCCACCTTTGATCAACACTGACGCAATAAAGTGAACTGCGTTTGATTGTTCACTTTGATCTAAACCATGCTTTTCCATGTGTTTAATATGCAAAGCAATGCGAGGGAGTAATGAATAAAAGTCTGAATGGCTCTTAGGTGTTCTGTGTGCAACTAATATTTGCTTATCTGCGCCATATTCATGGGTGCGCAAAGGTTTGTAACCTCCCTCATACCAATCATCGATAGTTTGAATAGCGGCCCCTACTTTTTGCGAGTTTAAACTTGCTGCTTTTTTATCGCCTACTTGAGTATATGCAAGTTGTTTAGATGACATGCCTTGTTCAACAGTATCTACAAACTTTTGACTTGGGTGAACCTCTTGGCTAAATGCATTTTTAATTTTTGCGTTTATATCTAAATAACAATAATTTTGAGGGTTACTAAGCCCTTCTTGAATAGCTTCTGACAACGTTAATAATGCCGTTTGATTATTTTGCCAATTGTCTTGCCATTTTAGTTTTTGTGCACCTTCAACAATAATTGGGTCTGCATGTTCTGTGAGGATTTCAATATCAACGTTCGGTGATTGACGGTTGCGCCAAAGCCAATTGCCCATCAGTATATTTTTAGCGTAACGGGTAGCAACTTCATTAAGGCCATTGTGCTTTTTATAGGTTTCAAAAAAACGTTTTAACCAATAAATAACTTTAGGATCATCACAAACATGAGGCTCAATACTATTGGCCTCAACCCTGAGTGAAAAACGACAAAATAGCTCATTTACTGTTGGAGGCACGTAGCACACATCAATTGTTTGAGGGTTCCCAAAAGCGAGATCTTGTGGCGCTAAGTTTTTAGCCACATTTTGCTTTTGATACGCATCGCTAAACCCTGACTTTTGCCCAACTAATTTATTTTGCTCTATTTGTAGCGGTTCAAAATCAGATTCCGGTGTTTTATAAAAAAACACCGCTTTACTGGGTGAGAGCGAACGCGTGTAACTTAAGTGCCGAGGTAATTGCATTATTCATACTCAAACTTAGACTTTTTCATAAGCATAGACCCTTTTTGAACATCCATAATCCAAAATGCGTCATGAAAGAACTGCTTAGCGCCTGCGTACTTTACTGATGTATTGCTAACACACTCTAAGAGCCCAATTACGGGCTCTGCATAACAATGGTGTTCATGTAATGCTGCATCTCGCTTTACGGGTTCTTCAAGCGCAGCAAAGCCAATTGCAGCGGGTCTTAAATTAAAGTTACCGTTAAGCGCATCTATCAATTGTTCAAAACTTTTGACTACTTTTTTTGATGGGTACAACCAACTGCCATTTAACGATTTTGCCTTAAGGTTTTTAAACAGCTCACTCGGTTTAGTATGTACATGACACCAGTCAATATTTTGATATAACGAAGGTGGATGCATAGTCCCGCCTGCAAATGAAGATGGTAGTGCGGGCTTTATAAGCTGACTATTTAATTTATCTAACAGCTTAATGTTTGGTACGAAAAGCCTAAATACTAAATCGAGTGTTATGTCACATTTAGGTTTATCGATAATTCCTGATCTTATTACATGACTACGCCCTGCAACTTGTTTTAACTTGCTTGGCTCAGGTAATGGTTTACCTGTATGTAATTGATAGTTTTCAATGTAAATGGCACTGCCAATACACTTAATTGAAGGGTCTATAAAGTTTTTTAGCTTACGCTCAAAGTTATGAGCAAGCCCATTTAAGGCAGTAAGTGACGGCATACCTTGAATATACGAGTTAGCCATTGCCTCTGCATCAAACACTCGCATATCTTGGCAATGTACATACACTATTTGCTCATCATTTAATGTTTCTTGTTCAGCTACACAGTGAGTAATCACATAGTTTAACTGTATTTTAAACAGCCCCATTAAATTAGGGTGATACGCAAAGCGTTTGAGCTTACTTAAATTACCAAGGCTCTCATTTAGTACGTTACTAAATTGGCTAATACAGTTAGTAATACTCTGATCTAAGTAATGCTTTGCCCACTCAGGGTAAGCTTGGTTTTGCGCGTTATTTTTAGCTTCAAGAATGTTATCAAGCCATAACTGCAAGCTAACACGTACTTGCCTAATAGCAGCGACTCGCGCTAATCGCTTTTGCCTTAACGTATTAAACTGCTTAATACCTACCAGCACCAAAAGTGCCTCTTGAAATTGACTGCTTAAAAGCGCACGAATTTTAAATGCTTTCTCAATATCACTATTAGCTACTTTAGAGCGGTTAACAGCCTTAGAATATGTTTTAGGAAAGTAACGCAGCACTCTTATATTGCCGCCTACTGAGCTTGCTAAATCGCCTACATTGGCTGGCCTTGAGTGCTCAACTAAACCAAAGTTTAACTTACGATCTGTTGTTAATTGCTGAATTTTAGCTAGCATTGCGTGACTTACTATAGGCGTAACCGCAAGGTAGCTTTGCTGAAATGGCATTTGTAATTGTGGTGAAAAAGAGCTTACTTCCAATGGGAGTTCTGCCATTGGCAAATGCTGTTTTATTTTACCCGCGATGTCTAAAACCGCTTTTTTAGTAAACTCGTACTCTCTTATTAAATTAATCCAAACAGGCTCTTCAGTTATTAATAACTTTGCTAAACAAGTCACTTCGCCTTGCCAAGTAAATGAGGTTAAAAATAGCTTTGCATGATTAATTTCAGCACTGTTGTGCGACCATCCAAAACTTAAAGGTAATGACCGGCTACAAATACCCGCAATATCTTCACTTACAACTTCACTAATTAAACGTTGATGGCTTACTCGTATATCGGGGTATTTTAAATTATGAGTATGAAACCATTTAACTTCGTTAATACATTTACTCAGTAACACTTCATCACGTAATACAATTTTAGCGGCTCTTACACTTGTTAGATCATCAATCTCACTTCGTTTATAAACTAGGTTAATGAGCACAGTCAGCGCTTGTTCTTCAAAGCCATCTACCGCAGCATGAGGCATGTATGGAGCAAACAACTTTCTTAGTGCTGTGGTTTTTTCTTTTAGTGATTCAATTGCAAATGCATTTTGTAAGTTCATAAGTTACCACGGCGCTATAAATTGTTTTTTTGTTTGAGGCTTTTCAGCTGAGAATGCTTGCTGTAGCTCAATTACTTGGCGTAAATAAAAAACATGGCTATCAGCTCTGAGCTGTTCGTGCTTTTTTTGTGGATAAGCACAGTTTAAAAAGCCTTCTTGATGAAGCCTGTAAACTTGCTCTGTAGTGGTGTTTAACAATACTGCGGCATCAAAAGTACAAAGCAGTAAATCTGCAATATTTGGATGTTTAGCTTTAGGGTTAC